>JAFQVU010000105.1 GCA_017407885.1 Clostridia bacterium | reverse complement strand
TGCAAAGCAAAGACTTCCTTACTTGTCGATATTTTTGTCGGTTTCGTATGCGAAATTGGCGGCGAAGCCGACAAAGACGAAAATTCGTTGCGTGAAAAATTTATTTTTCACGCTATCCTCCGATCAATTTTATTATCGGATTTTTCTTTATCATAACAGCCTTAAATGGGCAAAGCTCCTGACAACAGTAGCATTTAATGCACTCGTTGTCAATAATGAACGCCCTCTTCTTGCCGTCTGATGCCTTTTTTATCTCTATCGTATGCCGCGGACAGCTTCGCTCGCACTCGCCGCATCCGACACAAAGTTTTTTGTTTATCTGCGGTCTCGGCTGAAGCCATGCGTTCAGTCTGCCGCCGAACATTGTCGGAAGCTTTGCAAGAAGCGAGCTTCCACCGCGCCTATTTGACGTATCGGGTTTGGCGAAATCTTCCACGGTGAAGTCATCAAGAGCCTCATCGCAAATAAGCATAACATCGTCGGCGGACTTCGGGCAATATCCGCGCCGTGTCCCCTCTTCAAGCATTATTATTTCATTGGTCTTTATAATCGCCGCGCCGACTCTGTCAACCGTGAACGGGTTTATTCCCGAAAGAAGGCAGTCAAGCCGTCTCGGCTCACCACCGGTCGGACCGTTGCCCTCCATTGCGAGTATACCGTCGAGGATATTGAATGCAGGTTTTGCATTTATAAGCATCTCGCACAGATCGACGAGCATGGAACCAAAATCGTTATAATCGGGGAAACGCGCGTGCATCTCAAATTTAGTAACGCCGGGTACAGTACCGAAATAATTCTTCACCGCACCGCTGTAACCGGTAAGAGAGTGACTTTTTAGCTTTGCGAGGTTCACTATGACGTCCGTATCAAGTATCGGTGTGATTATATCGAACATCTTCGAAGTCTTTCCGAGCGGTGCTTCGAGCGAACGTGAGGAAACATCGAAATTCAGCTTTACTCCGTATGCTTGTGCCACTTCGTAAAGTCCGCACCCCTTGTATGTAGCAGTCAAAGTCTGCGGCGTATAGAGTCCGCCCGGACTTTCGGCTATAATTATATCAGCCGCATCATCCTTTAAAATGCGTATCATCGCTTCGAGGATAGCAGGATGAGTCGTCGCCGCCGCCTCGGGGCTTTTTTTCATGACCATATTCGGCTTTATTGCGACACGCTTGTCCTTGAACATGTCGCTAACACCAAGCCGTGCCAGCTGTCGGCGGATCGTCGCTTCGAGCATCGGGACATCATACCCCGAAGCTCTGTCAAGACATACCGCTGATTTCGGATCTATCATTGAAATTTCTCCTTAATGTGTTAATAACCGAATCGCGGTCAATTAACTCTGACCGACATGAAATCCCGAACAAACTCGGGGTACGACTTGTTTATACAGCTCATGTCGTCAACGATTACATCGCATATACATCCGGCGGATGCTGCTGCCGCCGCCATAGCTATACGGTGATCGCTATATGACAGAACATATCCGCCTGCAAGTTTAGGTTTACCGACGATTATAAGTCCGTCTTC
>JAFQVU010000104.1 GCA_017407885.1 Clostridia bacterium | reverse complement strand
CGGTTTCTTCACCGATGTCGATCATCATACGGATCTCATCCTGTGAAACCTCTTCTTCCTCTTCATTGGGATTGATGCCCATGAGCCGGAGCACGCCGTTGGTCGAAACCGAGGTCAGCCAGATGACCGGCTTGAAGATGTTTGCAAGGAAAATGATGATACCGCATACCGCACTGGCAATGGCATCCGCTTTTTTGAGTGCTACACGTTTGGGGACTAATTCTCCCAAAACAAGCGTGAAAAATGAAAGTATCAGAGTGATAACGACGACGGCAGCTGTGTCGAGCACTTTCATCGGGATAGCGGTGATACCGCAGGTGTTTACGATAAAGTCCACGAGAACATCCGAGAAGTTTTCGGCAGCGAATGCGGAACCGAGGAATCCGGCAAGAGTAATGCCTATCTGAATGGTAGCGAGGAAGCCGTTTGGATTCTCGACCATCTTAAGCAGACGTGCAGCCTTCTTGTCGCCGTCCTTTGCGGCACTTTCAAGCTTTGTTTTGTTGATCGATATACAAGCAGTCTCGGTCATAGCGAAGAACGCATTGATCGCAATAAGCACGACTTGTAAAATCAATTGCCCGCCCATGATTAGAAAAAATCATCCTTTCAAGTTATACGAACATAAGATATGAATACATCCGATTCCGGATAAAAAACAAGACAAAGCCTGTAGCCGAATTACTTTATCGGCGCAGACTCTGCCTGATCTCACATATTAAGAAGCATATCCACAAAACCGCATTCAGAGAATGCCGATGCGGTCAGTGAGTTATGTATGTAATTGTATAATCGCGGTACGTCGCCGCTTGTACAACCGTCTTCCATGATCTGTTAATATCTTACTCGCATAACATCCGGTAATTTCACCGGTAATTTATTTACGCCGAAGGACATATTTCCGTCGGTCAGTATGCGGTATATTATAATATATAATAGTAACGGCTGTGAGAGTAAAGTGTGAACAATAAGTAAGCAATAGGCTTATCTC
Source organism: Clostridia bacterium (assembly GCA_017407885.1). Next base: position 1,043 of record JAFQVU010000104.1, on the reverse strand, counting down.
AGCTTTTTTGAGAAATACAGGATAAGAGAATCGTCATTTTGGCACGGAGCATACTGCGGACATACTTCATTGCGGTACCACACACCCGAGCCGTCGGGAATATAACCGCGCTTAACATACATCCTCTGAGCACTGCCGTATCCGTTATGGACGCCCACTCCGAGGTATACCGTATCGGCATAACGCGAAGCGATCTCCTCAGCAACATCCATAAGGTGTGAACCGATACCGTTTTTACGGTATTTTTCAAGCACACCGAAGTCAACGATCTCGGGAAGTCCCATACCGCCGAACGCACCCCATTCTGCATCGGGATAGACATTGATATAACCTGCGACATTGCCCATATATTCAGCCGCAAGTGAGATGGATTTACCCTCAGCCTGATCGCGCAGACGCATCTCATATTTGTCGATAGTCTGATCCCAGCCCTGTTCGACTTCTCCGGCAGTGATTATCGCGGCATCCGACTCACAAAGGTCGCGTATGAGTATTTTTCCATCATTATAATATATCATTGAATTGTCTCCTGTTGATCGCGTTAAAACTTTATTCCAATTATATCATATAATGATTGTTTTGTAAATACAGCAAAAGAAAAAGATACGGCAAAAATACCATATCTCCTTTATTTATATTCAGTTTATGACATAGAAGTATATCGAGAAGAACTGTAGTATACTTCCGAACAGCACGAACATATGCCAAACCGAGTGCATATAACGAACGTGCTTCATCTTGTAGAATACAATACCCACTGTATAAGCGACGCCGCCTGCGAACAGAAGAGCAAATCCGGGAAGTGCAAGCCGCTGAAGCAGAGGAGTGATCGCCACGACAATGCACCAGCCCATCATGACATAGAGCAGCATCGAAACCTTCTTGAAGCGCTCGATACTTACCGCATTGAGTATAATACCCACGATCGTCATAACACAAAGCCCGGTAATAATGCCGCCGCCGAGCAGACCGCCGAGGGTGACTATGCAGTACGGGGCATAAGTGCCGGTAATGAGCAGGAATATTGTGCAGTGGTCGAATAT
>JAFQVU010000103.1 GCA_017407885.1 Clostridia bacterium | reverse complement strand
CGTGGAGCCGTTGAAAACCGGAGTGGTAAAGGTATTGTCGGTGTTGTCGATGAGAAGCTTTGCCGCATCGATTTTGATATTATAATAGAAATCATTATCCTCACCCGAACGCGAAAGATAATCGGTATATTCCGCCGATTCCTGCGCCTTCGATGTTACCGGCACATATCCCTCTGTTTGAGAGTATGCTATCTGCACCTCGTTTGTCAGCATGTATTGCATAAACAGCCACGAGGCGAGAACTTCCTGTTTGTCTTCCTTATTAAAAATACACATCGACGGTCCCTGCGAAATCATCTGTGGATTGTTGGTGTCAAACTGCGGAATCGGTAGGACTACAGTTTCAAAATCAACAAGATTTTCTTCGCTTATATAAATGAGCGGTGCATCCGAGCCCATCCATGTGGCGCCTGCGGTAGAGTCTATGGCGAAGATGCATTGTCCGGCATTGAGGAAGTTCGCCGGATATCCCGAATTTTTGAAGGTTGAGAATGCCCCCGTCTTTGTGTGTTCAGTGACGGTTTTGAGAAGCCCTTTGGTTGTATCATTAAAGAGAAGTATCTCTCCGCGGGAGGTCGAATATCCGGCATCAAGCTGTTTCAGCATGGATATCATCATATTGTCGGTCGATTTGTAAATAAACGGAATAAGTGTTTTCTGACCGTTTATTTTGAAATTTCCGTTTTCGTCCTTCGCCATTGCCGCCTCGGATACTTCCCATACAAAATCCCATGTGAGTACGTCAGGAAGTGAGTATCCCAGAGCTTCAACATAAGTTTTATTTACATAACAAGCCTCGGTCGAGCGCATGTAGGGGACGGCGTAATATTCACCGCCAAGCTTACATTCTTCGAGAAATTTCGGTATTATTTCATCCTTTGTCGGTGCATTAAACTTGATTTCGCTTCCGCCAAGACCGTATTTTACATCACTAAACAGGTCTGTCAGCGGAACTACGGTATTCTCACCGGTCATGTACGTAGCGATGTGGTCGGGGTAGGTGATGCAGACATTCGGCGTTGTTCCGGTAGCGATGTTCGTCAGAACGTCCTGATAAATTTTTCCGTAGTCGGTATAAAGGCGCAGATTTACGGTGATGTTCGGGTAGATTGCCTCAAAATCGGCTATGGCATCTTTATATATCCCAACCTGCGTCATGTTGGTGTCATTTTTTGCCCAAAAGGTGATTTCGTAATCGCGCGTTACATCAAATTCCTCGGGGAGCGAGAACGCAGTGGTTTCTTTCGCTCCGTGGCAGGATACAAGAATCGGCAGTACTGTAAGTATGGCGATGATAAGAGAAAGCTTTTTCTTCATCCTTTTGTACCTCCCCTCGCAACACCCTCCATTATCTTGTTTCTGAAGATAATGAATATAACAATAAGCGGCACGGATATTACAACGACAGCCGCCATCATTGCGGGAATATTCTCACGTCCGAAGCCGTTTTCGCGTATTTCCTGAATACCGTTTGAAACAAGATAATATGCAGGATCATCCGTGATAAGCCTCGGCCAGATGTAGGAGTTCCAACATTCGATAACCTTGAGTATAGTCACGGTTACAACAGTAGGACGGCATATTGGAAGCATGACTCGGAACAGATATTTAAGATCGGATGTTCCGTCCACCTTCGCGGCGAGATACAGCTCATCGGGTATCTGCGCGAAGTTTTCCTTCAATAAGTATATATAGAATACCGAAGTGACAGATGGGAGAATGAGTCCCGTGAAGGTGTTTCGCAGATCGAGATTGGTTATTGTCATGAAATTGGTGATAACAACAAGCTCGTTTGGAATCATCATAAGCGCGAGAAATAGGGTGAAAACGAGATTTTTTCCTCTGAATTCAAGCCGTGCGAATGCAAATGCCGCCGGTATTATAACGATAAGCATTATTGCGGTCGTTGCGACAGTAAATATCACCGTGTTAAGAAAATACTGTGCAAGCGGTACGCTTGTGAAGGCTTTGATGTAGTTTTCAATGGTCGGGGAAAGTGTGATGAATTTCGGGATATACTCGCTGCTGTATGAAGCATAGCTTTTTACGCTGGTCAATATCATCCAATAAAAGGGGAAGAGAACGACCAGCGCCCAAATGGCGAGCAGGGCGTATATAATTATTTTCCCGACACTCACCGAGCCGGTGTGATTTTTGTTTTTATTAATATCTGTCATATCACACCTCGCATTAATAGTGAACGTGCTTTTTGCTGATGAGCAGATTTATGCACGTTATTGTAAGGACGATTGCAAAGAGTACGATTGCCGCCGCGGATGCGTATGAAGGGAATCCGCCGCCTTCGCCGTAAAGCATATCATAAACATATCCGACGATCGTATTCATCTCGGCAACATTCAGTTCAGTGCCGAAAAGCGCGACAGCATCGCTGTATGCCTTAAAAGCGCCGATAAAACCGGTTATTACAAGATAGAACAGCATCGGTGAAATCATCGGAAGAGTAATCTTTCTGAAAATTCGTCCGCGTGATGTTCCGTCAACCCTCGCGGCATCGTAGTAGGTCTGATTTACCGATGCGAGAGCGCTCGTGAGTATAAGTATCTTAAACGGCATGACTACCCATACGGTGTACAGGCAAAGTACGAACATTTTCGCCCAGTACGGACCTTCGATAAAGTCAACGGAGCTGCCGCCGAAGAAGTTTATCACAAGATTTACAAGTCCGTCAGAATATGCAGTCGGCTTAAAAAGTATCATAAATACAAGGCCGACAGCGAGGGTGTTGGTTACATACGGCAGAAAGTATACAGTCTGAAAGAGATTGCGCAGCCACTTTATCGAGGACAATCCAACGGAGATAAGCAGAGAAAGTCCCGTCGAAAGTGGAACTGTGATCATAACTAAAATGAACGTGTTTTTGAGTGCCTGCAAAAAATACGGATCATGCAGGATATAGGAGTAATTATAAAATCCTACGCCCGAATAAGTCTGAGACGAGGAATTAAATCCTTCCTCAAAGGAATAAATGAAAACGTCAATAAGCGGATATACCATAAATACGCCAAGAAACAGTACCGCCGGCAGAAGGTAAAGCCACGCTTTGAAATTTTTGTTTTCCATACGCCGACCCCTTAAAATTTAATACGTTCTTCGGTTACTTTATCGAAGATGAATACCTTGTTTGGCTTTAATTCAAATTTTACGGTGTCAGTACCGACAGCGGGCGTGTTTTCTGCGCTGATGATCGAGCGTATTGCCTGCGCATGACAATTGCCGTTTGACGAGACAATGCTGATATCACGTCCCATGACCTCGACTGCACTAAGCTTGCATTTGAGCGTGCCGCTGTTGCTGAGTACAAATCCTTCGGGGCGAATAGCCGCGTATACCTCGCTGTCAGCGACTCCCGGAACGTCAAGAACACAGTCCTCACCGATATACAGCTTCCCGTCCTTTACATAGGCATCGAAAACATTGATTGGCGGCGTGCCGAGAAATTTTGCGACAAACAGATTTACCGGATCATCGTAGACATCCTGCGGCTTTCCGATTTGCTGAACGACGCCGTCCTTCATCACCACGATGAGGTCGGAAATGCTCATCGCTTCCTCTTGGTCGTGTGTGACGAAGACCGTGGTTATACCGGTTTCACGTTGGATGCGTTTGATCTCTTCACGAGTCTGAAGACGCAGGCGCGCATCAAGATTTGAGAGCGGCTCGTCGAGTAAAAGCACACGCGGCATCTTGACGAGCGCGCGAGCTATGGCAACACGCTGCTGCTGACCGCCTGAAAGCTCGCTCGGTTTGCGGTCCATGAGCGAATCGATCTGCACAAGCTTTGCGATTTCAAGCGCTTTTGCCTGCATTTCCGCCTTGTTGAGCTTATCTTTTCCCTTGAGATTTTGGAGAGGGAAGATTATGTTCTGCATTACGGTAAGATGCGGATAGAGGGCGTAGTTCTGGAAGACCAGTCCGACACCGCGCTTTTCGGGCGGCAACTCGGTTACGTCATCATCGCCGAAAAGGATACGTCCGTCTGTCGGTTTAAGAAGACCGCTGATAAGATTGAGCGTGGTACTCTTTCCGCATCCGGAGGGGCCGAGAAGTCCGACGAGCGAGCCGTCCGGAATCTCAAATGTAAAGTTGTTCACCGCGATAACATCGGCGGCGATTTTTTTGTTTCGAGAGGGGAATTTTTTTGTAAGATTTTCAAGTATGACCTTCAAATAATCACATCCTTATTTTATAGCCGGGGTGCGGCATATTAGAAGAATTTACTATTGATTATATTATAACACACTTGCAGCGATTTAGCAAGAGAAAGCGCTGAAATTATATAATTAACACAATCTGATATTATGTAAGCAGAAAATATTTATTCAAAAAAAGGAATTATCCAAATATTGAAAAAATAATTTCCAAAAACATTGACAAATAAGGAAAGGGATGCTATCATTATATAGGTTAGTGATGGCTAACTCATTTTTAAATAGAACGGTTAGCCTCGGCTAATTACACATTTACACATGATTTAACAAAGAATGCGGTGATACACATGAATCTTACTGATGCAATTGAAGGAAAAGAATATATCATTAAGGAAATAGAAACCGATGATGAGGAGCTTAATGCCTTTTTGTTTTCCCTTGGATGCTATAGCGGCGAGCCGATTACAGTCGTTTCACGGCATAAAGGTACTTGCGTGGTCTCAATTAAAGATGGAAGATATAGTATAGACAGCCAATTGGCTGAGGCTATAATGATTTGAAGAATAAATGAGGTAACGGTCTGCGGATCGTTATTTTCAGACAAGTTGGTTAGCGCGCGCTAACCGGTGCATTTGAACTTGTCTTGAAAGAATCAAGATATAATATTTTGCGGAGGATAGCAAATATGAGAATAGCATTAACCGGAAATCCGAATTCCGGTAAAACCACAATGTATAATGCGCTGACCGGTTCTAACGAAAAGGTTGGAAACTGGGCAGGCGTTACTGTGGAGAAAAAGGAACATCCAATCAAAAAGACCTACTATTCAGGCGGCGATCAGCTCATCGCCGTTGACCTGCCGGGTGCTTACTCAATGTCTCCTTTTACGAGTGAGGAGAGCATTACAAGCTCGTACATAAAGAATGAAAACCCCGACGTTATTATAAACATCGTGGATGCGACCAATTTGAGCCGTAGTCTTTTCTTTACAACACAGATACTTGAACTTGGTGTCCCTGTCGTTGTAGCGCTCAACAAGAGCGATATTAATGCGAAAAAAGAGACAAAAATTGATATTGCGGCACTTTCCGAAAAGCTTGGCTGCCCCGTGGTCAACACTGTTTCTACTTCCTCTGACGGTCTTAAATCTGTTGTTGAAGCGGCTGTAGCGCATGCGAAGGCCACACAGAAAGCTCCATATATGCAGGGGGACGTCAATCTTGCCGACAAGCGTGCTGTTGAGGTAGCTGACCGCAAGCGCTTTGAGTTCGTAAACAAGCTTGTAAAGGATGTTGAAACGCGTAAGGTTCTTACCAAGGATAAAAATATCGGCGACAAGATCGATGCCGTTCTGACAAACAAATGGCTTGGTATTCCGATATTTGCGGTTGTTATGTTCCTTGTATTCCAGATTTCGCAGGCATGGCTTGGCGTTTGGATTGCTGAGGGATATGAATTTGAATCAGGCGTGAGCATACCGGGACTTGTTACCTTAATCGATATGTTCAAGGAATGGGTTGCAGGTGCACTCGAAGGCGGAAATGAATTTCTCGTCGCACTTTTAACTGAGGGAATTATCGGCGGCGTGAGCGCGGTTGTCGGTTTTCTGCCGCTTGTTATGGTAATGTATTTCCTCATCGCGCTTCTCGAGGATTGCGGCTATATGGCACGTGTTTCGGTGGTGCTCGATCCTATTTTTAAGAAGGTCGGTCTTTCCGGTAAATCCGTTATACCGTTTGTTATCGGTACCGGATGTGCTATCCCCGGAGTTATGGCGTGCCGTACTATCCGCAACGAGCGTGAACGAAGAGCTACAGCGATGCTCGCTCCGTTTATGCCATGCGGGGCAAAGCTTCCGGTTATCGGTCTTTTTGCAGGCGCTTTCTTCCCGGATTCTTCGTGGGTAGGTACGCTCATGTATTTCGCAGGTATTGTTATTATTCTCATCGGTGCGCTGCTTATTAATAAGATTACAGGATATAAGAATAAGAAATCCTTCTTTATCATCGAACTTCCCGAATATAAGCTGCCAAGTCTTTGGAGAGCTTTTAAATCAATGTGCGGACGCGGTTGGGCTTACATAGTCAAGGCGGGTACTATCATACTTCTGTGCAACGCTGTGGTCTTTGTTATGCAGTCCTTTGACTGGAACCTCGCGATTGTCGAAGAGGGTACAGCAAATACATCGATCCTCGCATCAATTGCAGGTCCGATTTCGTATCTGCTCGTTCCGATCATCGGCATCAAAGCTTGGCAGATGGCAGCTGCGGCGGTTACCGGCTTTATCGCGAAAGAAAATGTAGTCGGAACGCTTGCGGTCTGCTACGGTATTTCTAACCTCATTGACACAGATGCATTTGAAATGATGGAAGGTGCAGGCAACGCGGTGGTTGATGCTTTCGGTATTACAGCGGTGGCGGCACTTGCATATCTCATGTTTAACCTATTTACGCCCCCGTGTTTTGCAGCAATCGGTGCAATGAACTCCGAAATGAAGAGCGCAAAGTGGCTTTGGGCAGGTATCGGACTTCAGATGGGGGTAGGTTACACTGTCGCATATCTCGTATATACAATTGGCACGCTTATTACAGCACCGTATACTTTAAATGTTGGTGCTGCAATCGGCGGCGGTGTCGCAGTTTTAGTATTCGTTGGTATTCTTACGGCACTTTGCGTAAAATCTGACATGAAGCGCGCAGATAATCACACACTTGCCGCAAATAAGGCTTAATGAAGTTTTAATAGAATTATGATAGATATTATAATTATTGCGATTGTTTTATGTATAGTCGTCGGCGCGGCGTTCTATATTTACAAATCTAAAAAAAGCGGTAATCATTGCATTGGCTGTCCGCACTCGAAGCAGTGCAGCGGCAAATGCTGCGGTGAAAATACACATCAATCGGATAAGTAATTTATACCCGGTGAGTGTGGATTTGTCTGGAGCGATAAACTACTCGCTATTTTCAAATATAAAATTGCAAAGAAATACGGGATGCCTTATGGCACCCCGTATTTTTTATTTCATTTTTACGCTGAATTTAAGATGTGTTTTGTATTCTTCAAATGGCTTAATAACGGTGTATGCATTGTTCTTTGCAAGATTATCTCCGCCAAAGTTTGTAGTTCTCGGTTCAAGACCAACTGTGTATTCGCTTTCGCCAAGCATCTTCCAAACGAGAAATTCCGGCATGGTACTGCGGTCATAAGTGATATATACACCCATTTCGTCATTCTCGATACCGGCTGTTGCAACATCTCCGGTATGAACAACGCCTATACATTCCTCTTCCTTGCCGTGGATCGGTGCGGTGATATCCGCGATATCATCGGGAACACCGATAATCTTCGCCCCATCTGTAACGAGCGGATAACCGAAGTTGCAGTGATAGCAGAGCACGAATTTTTCGTCTGCGAATCCCTCGTTTACTACTGTATCTTCGAGCGTGAATTCATCCGAGAACAGCTTTGTTTCGATGGTACGCTTTAAGACTAGGTTTTCGCCGAATACGCCGGATTCACGCATCTCCCCGCTGACTTTTATTATGTATTCATCGCCAACCCAATCCGCAAATACACTCACTTTTGATGCAGGGGTATTAGCAATACGTCCGTGGAGCCCCTGAGATTCTGTAGGACCGCCGATGTTTTTGAGGCCGCACGTGGTTACAAGACCGCCGTAGAACCCGCGAAGCCACTCAAGACCGTCCTTGTTGTAATACTGCGGAGCTGTGATATCGGTTTTCGATATCCAGCTGAACGCACGTCCGCAGTAGTCTGCCTGCGCAATGTCCATACATCTGTCAGGAAGTACGGTCAGACGAAGCTTGCCGGTGTTTATTTCGAGTGCGCGTACGCCTTTTGCTTTGCCGTCATTGAGAATTACATCTCTAACGCCGCCGATCTGACTGACCGAGCCAATATGCTTCAAAAGTTCTGTTTTTTTCATATTAAATACCGTGTCTTTGCAAAGCAAAGACTTCCTTACTTATCGATATTTTTGTCGGTTTCGCATGCGAAATTGGCGGCGAAGCCGACAAAGACAAAAATTCGTAGCGTGAAAAATTAATTTTTCACTCTATTACCTCATTTAGAATGGGAAAAATTTTGCTTTCAGTTCTTCAGTTAAAGGTTTGCCGTATTCGCAGACCTCGTATGCTTCAGCATAGCGCACCTTGCTTCCGCGCTCTTCGCCGTATTTTTCGATAAGCTCTTTTCTGAATCGTGCCGCAGTTTTTGCATAGCGTACAGCGGTGCCGCGAGGGAGAGCCATGACTTCATCGTCACTGTACCATTTTGAGGTGTCCATACCCTTAAGCCATGCAAAGCGCTCCTCTTTTCCCTCG
>JAFQVU010000102.1 GCA_017407885.1 Clostridia bacterium | reverse complement strand
ATCGCGGATTTCGCGGCGGATATGCGCGCTCCCACGCCATCCGCGGCGGCAGAGCTTGCTGTGCCTGACACGGGCGAGCTTATCCGAAAGGTAAACAACATTGTCGGTCACATGGAGCTTGCGCTGACCAAGCGTATTAGCGCAGGACGGAATTCACTGCAGATGCTTGCAAAGAGCCGTGCTCTGACATCTCCCCAGAATTTTATCGACGACAAGCGCATGTCGCTTCTTACGCTCACGAAGAGCATGGAGCAGGAGATGAAGCTTTCGCTTACAGCCAAGCGCGGAAAGTTTGCTTCGGTTACGGCATCGCTTGAAGCGCTTAACCCGATGTCGGTCATATCGCGCGGATATTCGGCGGTGTTCGATGATTCGGGCAAGCTTATAAAGAGCGTTAAGAATATTGCAAAAGGGGATAGATTCACTTTCCGTACAACTGACGGAAGTGTCGTTGGTGAAGCGGTGGATATTATTCCCGAGACAAAATAATCGGTCAAATTATCAGCCAATGAGGTGATATAAATGGAACAGAATAAAGAACTTGCATTTGAAGAGGCACTTGCGAGACTTGAAGAGATCGTGCGTGCCCTTGACGGCGGAGCGGCTCCGCTTGATGAGTCTCTTGCGTTGTTTGAAGAGGGGGTAAAGCTTGTGAAGCTTTGCTCGGGGAAGCTTGACGCGGCAGAACAGAAGGTTAAGATACTTGTCCGCGGCGAGGACGGAAATATAGAGGAGCGCGATTTTGCTCCTATGCAGGAAGAGAAAGTTTGAAAATAAATTTTCAAACTCCCTTTTGTGGCTCTACTTTAGTCTTCGACTAAAGCTTTGCTTCGCAAACCGCGCCCCAAGAAGGGGAGAAAGGAAGCTTTTGCTGACGCAAAAGCAATGGTCATAAAAATGAGTACTGATATCGAAAAGCTTTTAGAGATCGGCGCGGCGGCAGTGGAATCGGAGCTGTCCGATTATGCCGCAGGTGATGATGAAAAATTCGGAATTATATATAACGCGGTACGCTACAGCTTGCTCGGCGGCGGAAAGAGACTCCGTCCTTTCCTTGTGCTTCAGTTTGCACTGCTTGCGGCGAGCGAGAGCGGCGAGGACGGACAGCGTGCCTTTGAAGCAGCGCTTCCGTATGCGTGCGCGCTTGAGATGATACACACATATTCGCTTATACACGACGATCTGCCTTGCATGGACAATGATGACCTGCGCCGCGGTAAGCCGACGAGCCATATAAAATTCGGCGAGGCTAACGCGCTTCTTGCCGGTGATGCACTTCTTACCCGTTCATTCGGAGTCGCGGCATCGAATCAGCTTGTGGATGCGGTGACTAACTGCCGTGCAGTCGCACTCCTATCGGAATGTGCAGGCATCGGCGGAATGATTGGCGGTCAGGTGCTCGACCTCATAGGCGAGAGTGAAAAATTTGATATGGAAACGCTTGAGCGGCTTCAATCGCTCAAAACGGGCGAGCTTATACGCTGTGCGGCGCTTCTCGGGTGCTATGCAGGCGGTGCGTCTGCATCGCTTTGCGAGGCGGCCCAGAGATATGCACTCAGTGTTGGCAGAGCGTTTCAGGTCGTTGACGACATTCTCGATGCCATTGGTGACGAAGCGCTTCTCGGCAAGCCTATCGGAAGCGACAAGGAAAGCGGCAAGACTACATTCCTCTCGTTTATGAGTATTGATGAGGCGCGTGAGTATGCCGCACAACTTACCGATGATGCAGTCGATGCACTTGCTTCATATGCCGGCTCCGGGGTGCTCTGCGAGCTTGCAAAATATCTTTTGGTAAGAAAGAAATAAGGAAACATTATATGGAACATTTCATTGGTATTGTAACAAATTACGTGCTTGTGTGTTCGGTTATCGGCTGGTTCTCGGCACAGATAATCAAATGCGTAAGATACATTGTAAAAACACATTCCTTTAACTTCGCGGTGCTCATGGCATCGGGCGGTATGCCCAGCTCCCATTCATCCACGGTGTGTGCGATGGTGGTTGCGGTGGCGCGTATGTGCGGTACCAATTCCGCTGAATTCGCGCTTGCGTTTATTCTTGCGTTTATCGTTATGTACGATGCCGCAGGGGTGAGACGTGCCGCGGGTGAACAGGCGAAGGTTTTAAACCGTATTGCCAAGGACATATCCGAGGGGGATACGCAGTATCTTGACAAGAATTTGAAGGAGCTTATCGGTCACACTCCGTTTCAGGTCATTATGGGCGCACTGCTTGGTATTTTAATACCGTTTTTGGTGCCGCTGTTTTAAAATATGCGTATAGATAAGCTTTTGTTTTCGCGTGGACTTGCCAAAAGCCGTGAGGCGGCACAGCGTATGATACGCGAGGGGAATATAAGCGCTTGCGGCAAGGTTGTAACCAAACCGTCGGCTGAAGTTTCGGATGACTGCGAAATCAAGATAATAGGTGAAACGCTTAAATACGTCAGCCGCGGCGGACTTAAGCTTGAGCGTGCACTTGATGCTTTTGCGATTGATGTAAATGGGCTTGACTGCGTTGATATCGGCGCTTCCACAGGCGGGTTTACCGATTGCCTTTTGCAGCACGGAGCAGTCCATGTGCGCGCGGTTGACGTAGGACGCTCACAGCTTGATGCCTCGCTTGTTGAGGATTCCCGTGTTACTTCATACGAGGGAATGAACGCGAGATATCTCACTCCCGAGGATATCGGCGGTAAATGCGAGCTTGCGGTCTGCGATGTTTCGTTCATCTCGCTGACGCTCATTCTGCCGGCGGTGTCGGGGATGCTTTCTGAAAACGGCAGATTTGTGGCGCTTATCAAGCCGCAGTTTGAGGCGGGGCGCGATAATATTGGGAAAAACGGCATTGTAAAGGACAGAAATGTACACGCCGAGGTCATCGAACGTGTACTTGCGTCGGCAGATGCCTGCGGACTCCGATGCTTTGGCCTTACCGCATCGCCGATACTCGGCGGTGACGGAAACCGCGAGTATCTTGCGGCATTTGACCGGGTTGGCGGACTCCCGGTGGAAATGATAAAAAAGACCGCGTTTGAAAAATAATCAATAACTGCCTGAAGGTGGTCATAAACATGAAAACTATCGGAATATACCCGAGTACGACAAATGATATAGATTTTCTCGGTACGTCGCGCGTTATTGATACGCTTGGCGAACGTGCGGTGCTTATGGTACATGAGTCACTTGAGAATTCGCTGTGCGGTGCACTTGGTGAGGACGTGCGCAAGAGGGTGAGATTTGCTTCGGATGAGATATTATATACTGCTCCCGATGCGATGATAGTTCTTGGCGGCGACGGTTCGATATTAAAGGCGGCGCGCAGATGCGCAGGAAGCGGAGTGCCGATACTCGGTATCAACCTTGGACGCATCGGATATATGGCGGAGATTGAGCTTGATGAACTTTCGATGCTGATACGTCTGACCGATGGCGAATACAAGGTCGAGCACCGTATGATGCTCGAAGCGGATATAGGCGGTGAGCGGCTGTTTGCGCTCAATGAGGCGGTGCTCGGCGGCGCGTCGATTTTTCGCATTGTTGAAATTGAGCTTTACTGCGACAGAAACATGGTCAACCGTTACCGCGCGGACGGACTTATAGCATCAACCCCGACCGGCTCGACGGCTTACTCAATGTCTGCCGGCGGTGCAGTGGTCGATCCGCGCATGGATGCGATGATAGTCACGCCGATATGCTCACACTCGCTTAATGCGACTCCGCTTGTATTTTCGGCACAGTCCGAACTTATAATGAAAAATGTTACCGAGCGAGAGGAAAAGCTGTATCTTAATCTTGACGGATGCGAGATGCGTACGCTTACATACGGCGACACGGTCACGCTTCGCCGCTCGGATAAAACAGTCGGGTTTATACGCCTTAAGGATGGAGGCTTTTACGAGGTGCTTCGTCATAAGATGGCGGATATACATTGAAATTCGTGAGAGGTGGATTAATGAAACACGATCGTCAATCGGAAATAATCTCGCTTATAGGCGAGAAGGAGATAGAGACGCAGGAGGAGCTGCTTGCCGGACTTCGCGCGAAAGGATACATGGTTACACAGGCAACGATATCGCGCGATATACGCGAGCTGAAGCTCGTTAAGGTATCTGTGGGCGCCGTGGGACGCTATAAGTACGCGCTTCCTCACCGTGAGGAAAACACGATAAGCAAAAAATACCGCAATTTGCTTATCGAAACGGTTGAAAAGATAGACCGCGCAAACAACATTGCCGTTGTTAAAACTATCGTCGGTATGGCATCGGGCGCGGCGGCGGCAATAGATTCAATGGGACGCGATGATATTGTCGGCAGTGTTGCGGGGGATGACACGATAATAATCGTGATGCGCACAAATGAGGCGGCGCAGTCCCTTGCGGATGAGCTTGGTGAGATAATAAACGGGCGCAGATAATATGACGGTGAAAATGAAAGGCGGTGAGGCGGTTGCTCTCTTCACTTCACATTGAAAATATCGCGGTAATAAAATCGGCGGATATAGATTTCACGAACGGTTTCACGGTGCTTACCGGCGAAACCGGCGCGGGTAAATCTATCATAATTGACAGCATCGGACTTATCTGCGGTGCAAAGCAGTCGCGTGAGCTGATACGAAACGGAGAGGAGTCGGCACGTGTGTCGGCGGTCTTCACCGATTTGACGGATGCTGTGACGGGCGCACTCTCCGAGCTTGGAATAGCTCCCGATGAAGACGGAGTTCTGATGTTTGAGCGGACTATCACCTCTGCCGGCAAATCTACATCAAGGGTTAACGGACGGGTTATACCGCTTTCGCTTCAGCGTGAGGCGATGAAATACCTTATCGGTATTCACGGACAGCATGACAACATGGCATTGCTTGTGCCGGATAATCATATAACATATCTTGATGAGTTCGCCGGTGTCGGTGAGGAGCTTTCCACGTATATGCAAAGCTACGATAAGTACTGCGAATTAAACCGCGGTATCGCCGAGCTTTCAAAAAATGAGCGTGAGAAAACGCAGCGGATTGAATTTCTGCGTTATCAGATAAATGAGATCGAATCGGCAAAGCTGAAGCCAGATGAAGAAGAAAAGCTTCTCGCGAGGCGGACAAAGCTTCAGAACAGTGAGAAAATCGCCCAACTTTCCGATATGGTATACACGCTTTTATATCGTAACGAGAAGGGGAATGCCGCACTCGACAAGGTGAAGCGAGCATCGCGTGCCATCGAAGCTCTCGCGCCGGTGATGGAAGATGCAGATTCCCTTATATCGCGACTCGATTCTATTGAAAGTGAGCTTGAGGATATCGCGCTTACGGTTGACGGACTGCGCGACGGTGATGCGGACGATCCGACGGCGGAGCTTGATAAGGTTGAAACGAGACTTGATGAGATATCAAAGCTTGAGCGCAAATACGGTGACACTGCTGCAGAGGTTCTTGTGTTCCTTGCATCGGCGAAGGAGCAGCTTGAATCAATCGAGATGTCAGAGGAGCGGCTTGCCGAGCTTACTGCGGAACGTGAACGGCTTGTCAAGGTAATGGATGAGCAGGCGGATCTGCTATCGAAGCGGAGACTTGATGCTGCCGGTACTCTTGAATCGAAGATAATCGAAGAATTATCCTATCTCGATATGGGCGGCGTCAGCTTCTCGTGCGGCGTTGCAAAACGGGCGTGTGACGACGGGGGCACTCGGTACTCACGACGCGGCGTTGATGATGTCGAATTTCTGATTTCCACTAACAAGGGCGAACCGTTGAAGCCGCTTGCCAAAATCGCATCCGGCGGTGAGCTTTCGAGAATCATGCTAGCCATAAAGAGCGTGCTTGCCGAGGGTGATTCCCCGGGAACGCTGATATTCGATGAGGTCGATACCGGCGTGTCGGGCAAGACCTCGCAGAAGATTGGTATAAAGCTTCGCGAGCTTGCAAGAAACGGCGGAGTACAGGTGCTGTGCGTTACGCATGCGGCGCAGATTGCGGCGAGGGCAGAAAATCATTATCTTATTTCAAAACGTGAGACTGACGGAAGAGTTTCCACCTCGGTCACACCGCTTGACCGTGAGGCGCGAATCTCTGAGGTCGCGCGCATTATGGGCGGTATCAATATTACCGACCGTCTTATCGATACGGCGAGAGAAATGATTGATGAGGTTATATAGTATCAGCGCAAACCTCACACTATACAAAAACATAACAAAATAAAAAACATAACAAAAGGAAGGTATAAAACAATGAAATTATACGAAGAGCTTGTGGAGCGCGGACTTATTGCGCAGGTAACGGATGAAGAACACATCCGCGAGATGATAAACGAAGGTAAGGCGACATTCTATATCGGCTTTGACTGTACTGCCGATTCGCTTACCGCAGGTCACTTTATGGCGCTCACACTTATGAAGCGTCTGCAGATGGCAGGCAATAAGCCGATTGCGCTTATCGGCGGCGGTACTACCATGATCGGTGACCCGTCGGGACGTACCGATATGAGAAAAATGCTCACTAAAGAGGATATCGACCACAATGCCGAGTGCTTCAAGCGCCAGATGGAGAGATTCATCGAATTCGGCGAGGGCAAGGCGATGATGGTCAATAACGCAGATTGGCTGCTTAATCTCAACTACGTTGAGCTGCTTCGTGAGGTCGGCGCATGCTTCTCGGTAAACAACATGCTCCGTGCGGAGTGCTACAAGCAGAGAATGGAGAAGGGACTCTCGTTCCTTGAATTCAACTATATGATAATGCAGTCCTACGACTTCTACTATATGTTCAAGAAGTACGGCTGTAATATGGAGTTCGGCGGCGATGACCAGTGGTCGAATATGCTCGGCGGTACTGAACTTATCAGAAAGAAGCTCGGCAAGGATGCATACGCTATGACCATCACGCTTCTTACCGACTCAAACGGTAAGAAAATGGGTAAGACCGCAGGCAACGCTGTATGGCTTGACCCGAACAAGACCTCTCCGTTTGATTTCTTCCAGTATTGGCGTAACGTCGGTGATGCGGATGTGCTCAAATGTATCCGTATGCTCACCTTCCTGCCGATGGAGCAGATTCGCGAGATGTCCTCGTGGGAGGGCGCACAGCTCAATAAGGCGAAGGAAATACTTGCATACGAGCTTACCAATATGGTACACGGCAAGGAGGAGGCTGACAAGGCACTTGAGGCGGCACGTGCGGTATTCGCAGGAAGCGGTTCGAGTGAGAATATGCCTACTACCGAGGTTGATGGCGTTGATACTACTGTTGTTGACCTGCTTGTTGCAGGAAAGCTCGCGCCGTCAAAGGGCGAGGCGAAGCGCCTTATCCAGCAGGGCGGTATCTCTGTCGATGACGTTAAAGTAGAGCGTTTTGACGCAGTCGTTGAAGCGGCGAAGCTCGCTGACGGCGTTATCATAAAGAAGGGCAAGAAGGTCTTCCACAAGTTTATTGCGAAATGAGAAAATACACGACACTCCTTTTCGATGCGGATATGACGCTCTTCGACTTTGAGGGCGCGGAAAGGTCGGCATTCGGTATAGTAATGGCATCCCACGGCATACAATATAATGCGGCGGATTTTGACAGGTACAGAGCTATTAATTCCGAGCTGTGGGCGCGTTTCGGACGGGGAGAAATAACCAAGGAATATTTGCAGGATAACCGTTTTGCGCTGTTCTTTGATACTCTCTCTGTACCCGTAAGCGTTGACGGAAAGAGGGCAAATGCGGAATATGTCGATGCGCTTGCCGATTGTTCGGAGCTTTTCTGTGGGGCAGAGGAGCTTTGCCGACGTCTCTCTGAAAAGTACGAAATGTACATTGTTACAAACGGTGTTTCGCATACGCAGAAAAAGCGGTTTTATGCTTCACCGATTCGCCCGTATTTCAGGGACATATTCGTTTCCGAGGATGCAGGTGCACCAAAGCCCATGCGAGAGTATTTCGACTATGTGTTCGCACATATTGGAGAAGGCAGGCGAGAGGGGAGCGTTATCATCGGCGATTCACTTGCGAGCGATATTGCAGGCGGTATCACGGCAGGAATTGATACGGTTTGGTACAATCCGCGAGGTGAGGTGAATGGGACGGATATAATTCCGACTGTAACAGTCGGTGGATATGCGCAGCTGCTTGAATTGTTTATGTGATGCAATAACTACTTTAAAGGAGCAATTATGAACTACCAGAACGCGCTCACGCGCCTGACGGATGTGAAAATCGAATATAGCGAAAACACATTGCTTGCGCCTCATACGAGCTTTCGCATTGGCGGGGCGGCGCGGCTTGCGGTATTCCCAAGCTCGTGCGATGAAGCGGTGAAGGTATTTGATATTCTTCGCGAGGAGAATATTCCGACGCTTGTCCTTGGCAATGGTACAAATGTCCTCGTTTCAGACGATGGCTACGACGGTGCGGCGGTCATACTCACAGGTATGCGTGCGTGCAGTGTGTCGGGTAAATCTATTACCGCAGAAGCAGGCGTGCCGCTTACACGGCTTGCAGGATATGCGGCGAAGAATTCGCTTGCCGGACTTGAATTTGCTTACGGTATCCCGGGGACGCTCGGCGGAGGTATTTACATGAATGCCGGCGCGTACGGCGGTGATATGTCGCAGGTGGTCACATCAAGCAGATACTACGACCTTGCCAGCGGCGAGTGCGGTACTGCCTCGGGAGCGGCGCATGAATTTGCGTACCGACACAGCGTGTACATGGACAGCACGAAGGTGATACTCTCTGCAGCGCTCACACTTACTCACGGTGAGCGAGATGAGATAGAGGCGAAAATGAATGACTATATGTCAAGACGGCGCGAAAAACAGCCGCTTGAATACCCAAGTGCCGGCAGTACTTTTAAGCGCGGCAACGGATTTATCACCTCGCAGATAATCGACGAGGTAGGCTTAAAGGGCAGACGCGTCGGGGGGGCAGAGGTCTCCGAAAAGCACGCCGGATTTGTCATCAACCGCGGCGGTGCGACTGCCAAGGATGTACTTGAACTTATTGAAATCATCAAGGATGAGGTCAAGAACAAGACCGGTTATGACATCGAATGTGAAGTAAGATATATCGGGAACTGAAAAGAATAGAGGAACAAAACGTGGAATTTTTGATAATTACGGGAATGTCCGGCGCAGGGAAATCGCAGGCGGCGAATACGCTTGAGGACCTCGGCTGGTACTGTATTGACAATATGCCGGCACAGCTTATTCCGAAATTTGCCGAGATATACAGTGTGACACCGGGTAAGCTCGATAAGGTCGCGTTTATCGTGGATGTGCGCGGTGAGGTTGAGTTTGAAACGCTTTTTTCGGAGCTTGATTTGCTTCGTGCGCAAGGGTTCAACTGCCGTACTGTCTTCCTTGATTGCGCGGATGAAGTCATAATCGGCCGCTACAAATTTACAAGACGAACACATCCCCTTGTCGCGGCGAAAAATATAAGTATGATTGAAGCACTGAAAGCGGAACGTCTCATCCTTTCTACTGTAGTACAGCGTGCCGATTATACTGTGGATACTACAAAACTGACACCCGTACAGTTAAAAGAAAAAATTTGCGGTATTGTAAATTCCGATATTGGCAGCGGACTGCTTGTTACTTGCATGTCCTTCGGATTCAAGCACGGCGCGGCGGTTGAAGCGGATCTTGTGTTTGACGTGAGATGTTTCCCAAATCCGTATTATCACGATGAGCTGAAGGACCATACAGGACTTGAAGCGCCGGTACGCGATTTTGTCTTTTCACATGAAGAGACAAATGTGTTTGTTGACAAACTCTGTGATATGATAGATTACCTTCTGCCGCTTTACAGCCAAGAGGGTAAAACACAGTTGATAGTTGCTATCGGCTGTACGGGCGGAAAACACCGTTCGGTTGCGATATGTGAAGCTCTTTCGGCGCATATACGCAAGGGCGAATATAAAACGGTGACGATACACCGGGATATTACAAAATAAACGTCGGGTATTCTCCCGACGTTTGGGAGGATATCATGTCATTTGCACTGGATACTAAAGCTAATCTTGCCGCGATCTCCGATACGATGAAGCATGATTGCTGTCGCAGGGCCGAGCTTTACGGAATACTGTGGGCGGCTGATATTTTTACACGCTCACGAATAAAACTTGTGAGCGCGAGTGAGGAGCTTGCAGGACTTGCCGTTAAATGGCTTCGGGATCAACATTCAATAGAAGGAAATCTATATATAACCGACAAAAAAAGCGGCGATGCGGATGAGCGTCGAAGCTGTAAGATCACGGTTGTACAGAAACGCGAGCTTGAAAGACTTTTCTATGCGTTCCGTTATACCGATGGAGAAAATGAGAGCGAGATAAAAGCAGAAATGCTTCGCTGTCAGAATTGTACGGCGGCATTCCTGCGCGGCGTTTTCTTGTCATCGGGGACGCTTACCGATCCGGAAAAAGGATATCATCTTGAGATGAATTTTACTGACGGTAAATTCGCGGACAGGCTGTCTGGGCTACTTAATGAGCTAGGACTTGAAGCAAAGACAACCACACGAAAGACAGAGCAGGTGCTTTACTACAAGGACAGCGAGAGCATTGAAAATTTTCTTGCGTTTATAGGCGCAAACAATGCGGCATTTACAATAATGAATAAAAAGATCGAGCGTGAGCTTCGTTCGGATATGAACCGAATAGCTAACGGCGAGGTCGCTAATATAGAAAAGACCACAAAGGCGGCAGGTGCACAGATTGCCGCGATAAAGGCGCTTAAAGTGAGCGGCGAGCTTGAACGGATGCCCGACGAGCTTCGTATTACCGCGCATCTGCGGCTTGAACACGCTGATGCTACGCTTTTGCAGCTTGCAGAGTTGCATACGCCGCCAATTACCAAATCGGGCGTTAACCACAGACTTAAAAAGATACTCGATTGGAAGCCTACTTTGTGATTTAAGATTTTTGGGGTGAAGCAGTTGAAAGAACGTAAAAGAAAAATAATCGCGCCGATAGTGGTTTCGGTCATTATGGTGCTGTATTATATAGCTTACTTTGGTTTTCTAATATCGCTTTTCGACGGGATATGGAAATATCTTTTCGGATTTTTCCCGATTGTATTTTCGGTGTTGATTATCAAGGTTTGCATAGAAAGAATAAATGAAATAAAAAAGGGTGATGAAGATGATATTAGTAAATACTGATTACATCAGCGGCAAGGAGTTAGAAACATTATCGTTAGTTAAAGGCAGTACTATTCAGTCGAAGCATATCGGAAAGGATATTATGCAGTCCTTTAAGACTTTAGTCGGCGGCGAATTAAACGCATATAACGAAATGATGAATGAGGCGCGTGCGATTGCTACAAAACGTATGGTGGAAGAAGCGGAAGCTCTCGGGGCGGATGCGATTGTTAACATTCGTTATGCATCAGCGGCAGTCATGCAGGGTGCCGCAGAGGTTATTGTATACGGAACTGCTGTGAAATTTATCAATAAGTAAATCGTAATTTCATAGATCAGAGCCGCAATCTGGCGTAGGAGCAAATTAAAAATTGAGGTATAACTAAAAATGTCGGATTTCGTACATCTTCACCTGCACAGTGAATACAGTCTTCTCGACGGTGCATGCCGCATCGCCGAGATACCTCGTCGCGCCAAAGAGTGCGGACACGGTGCTGTTGCTATCACGGATCATGGTGTAATGTACGGTGCGGTGGCGTTTTACAATGCCTGCAAGGCAGAGGGGATAAAGCCGATAATCGGATGCGAGGTCTATCTTGCAAGGCGTACACGCTTTGACCGCGATCACGGAGAGGACAGCGGAAGCTATCATCTTGTACTGCTTTGCAAAAATGAGGTTGGATACAAGAATCTTATCTCTATGGTCACCAGCGCATTCAAGGAAGGCTTCTACTCGAAGCCGCGTATTGATATGGAATTGCTCGAAGCTCATCACGAGGGGCTTGTCGCCATGTCTGCATGCCTTGCAGGATATATTCCGCGTGCGATAGTCGGCGGCGACTATACTGCGGCGCGTGAGCACGCCGAAAAAATGAAATCGTTGTTTGGCGATGACTATTACCTTGAACTGCAGGATCACGGACTTGAAGAACAAAAACTTGTCAACCGTGAGATCGTGAAGCTTTCACATGAGCTGTCGATACCGCTTGTCGCGACAAACGATGCACATTATCTGCGCCGGGGGGATGCGGACAGTCAGGCGATACTCATGTGCATCCAGACAAACAATGTTATTACGGACGGCAGACCAATCGGCTTTGAGACGGACGAGTTTTATTATAAGACCACCGAAGAAATGCACGGGCTGTTCGGATATCTTGATAACGAGCCGCTCGGCAGTCCTATTGAAAATACCATCCGCATAGCCGAGAAATGTAATTTCGACTTTGATTTTTCAAAGCTGTATCTGCCTGCATTTACTCCGCCGGATGGACTTTCGTCTGTCGAATATCTGCGCACTCTCACTATGGACGGACTGACACGCCGTCTTGATACAAAACGGATTGTATATACGAACGTACATCCCGAGGGCGAATACCTTGAGCGAATAGAGTATGAACTTGAGGTCATAGCGCGTATGGGGTACTCCGATTACTTCCTGATAGTTCAGGATTTCGTCGGATACGCGAAGAAAAACGGAATACCCGTCGGTCCCGGACGAGGCTCGGGCGCAGGAAGCCTTGTTGCATTCCTTCTTGGAATAACTGACCTTGATCCGCTTCATTTTGAGCTGCT
>JAFQVU010000101.1 GCA_017407885.1 Clostridia bacterium | reverse complement strand
GTAATGTCTATACAAGGTATAATTTTTTCAAATCTGCACGACAAAAACATCTCCGAGCTGACACGGCGGCGCACGATGGCGTCAGTTCCGTACGCCTGCCGATACAGACTCATCGACTTTGCACTCTCCAACATGGTAAACTCGGGGATCACTTCGATAAACGTCATCACGCACTATAATTATCAATCGCTTCTCGGGCACATCGGCTCGGGTAAGGACTGGGATCTCGCGCGCCGCTCGGGTGGTATTAAGATACTTTCCCCGTATATGACCGCCTTTTCAAATGATTACAATCAGCTGTATAATACCCGTCTCGAAGCCCTCAAAAGCGTAAACTATTCCCTCTCCCGCTTCACCTGCGATCATGTGGTGCTCTCCGACTGTGACGTTATCTGCAACATTGACCTTAATGATATGATAAACGACCACATTGAAAACAACGCCGATATAACCATCGCCGTCAAGCGGATGTTACTGACACGCGAGATAAGCAATCGTACTGTAGTGGTAGACTCGGACGGTGACGGGCGCATTACCGATGTCAACGCCTATCCGCCAAATGTAACCGGTTACCGCGATGTTGACCTCAACATAATGGTAATACGCCGCGAGTATCTGCAGAGCATAGTGCTTGACGCCATTGCACACGGACATACCAGCTTCAGCCGTGATATTTTATCACGAAATGCCGCAAGACGCAATTACCGCATATACAAGTATGACGGATATTTCGCCACCATCGGCTCTCTTGCGGACTACTACGCACATTCAATGGAGCTTCTCGGGAACCGTGAGAATAGGATACAGCTGTTTGAGGTCAAAAACCGCCCCATATTTACAAAGGTTCAAAACTCTGTTCCGGCAAAATACAGCGATACTGCGAAGGTCACAAATTCTCTTATCGCAGATGGCTGTGTAATTGACGGTACTGTCGAGAATTCCATTTTATTCAGAGGAGTCAAGGTCGGCAAGGGGACAACGGTCAAAAACTCCATACTCTTTCAGGGGACGTTCACGGGAGAGAATGTGTTCATGAACTGCGTTATATCCGACAAAAATGCGGTCATCAGAGACGGAAGAATTCTCTCGGGACACGACTCCCTGCCATTCTTTATAGAAAAAGGGAAAATGGTATAAGCTATGAAAAAAATTTTATTTGTCGGCTCGGAAGCTGTCCCATTCGCGGCAACGGGCGGTCTTGGAGACGTTCTCGGCTCACTGCCTGCGGCGCTTAATCGGATAGACAGCGACATAGATGTGCGAGTAGTTCTGCCGATGTACCGTCCCATAATCGAAAAATACAAGGACAAAATGACCATGTGCGCCGAATTCACAGTTTCGCTTGGTTGGAGATCGCTTTACTGCGGTGTGTGGTCGTATATCAAAGACGGTGTAACCTATTATTTCATCGACAATGAATATTATTTCGCTCGCCCCTCGCTGTACGGAAGCTATGATGACGGTGAGCGATACGCTTACTTTTGCAAGGCGGTACTTGATATGCTCCCACACATCGGCTTCATGCCGGACATTCTCCACGCGCACGATTGGCAGAGTGCGCTCGCTGTCATATATTTAAAGAGGCAGTATTCTTACCGCGAGGAATATGCCGACATGAAGGCTGTCTACACCATACACAACATCGGATATCAGGGTATATACAATTTTGACATTCTCGGAGATGTATTCTGCATTGATTCCTGGGACAGATATATCGTCGAATACGACGGCTGTATAAATCTTACCAAGGGCGCAATAGTATGCTGTGACAGACTTACCACAGTCAGCCCAAGCTACGCCGAGGAAATCGCGGACGAATATTATTCAAGCGGACTTCATCATATAATACGCATGTACAGCGGCAAGTGCATGGGTATCATAAACGGCATAGATACCGACCTATACAATCCCGAAACAGACAAAAATATTTTCAAAAACTTCGCCGTTGATTCGACCGAGCTGAAAAGCGAAAACAAGCGTGCACTCCAAGACGAGCTTGGGCTTGTAGCGCGTGATGATGTTCCCATGATTGCGATGATCTCACGTCTTGCTTCGCACAAGGGTTTTGATCTTGTAAAGCATGTGGCGGATGACATTATGAACCTTGATGTTCAGCTTGTTGTGCTTGGCACAGGTGAAGCGGAATTTGAGCGGTTTTTCTCGGAGCTTGCTAACCGTTATCCGAAAAAATGCACGGTAAGACTGGCGTTTGATAAGTCGTTG
>JAFQVU010000100.1 GCA_017407885.1 Clostridia bacterium | reverse complement strand
GGCGGTCATGGAGACCGTCAAGGTGCCGATTCAGCTTCATTCCCCCTACACCGCCGGCGGTGCATCTATGACTCTTATCAGGGCAATCGAAGCGGGAGTTGTCATCGTTGACACCGCAATTTCCCCTATGTCTATGGGTACATCCCAGCCGCCGACAGAGCCGCTTGTCGCTTCTCTTGCAGGCACAAAGTACGACACGGGACTCGATCTTGCAAAGCTCGACGAGATTTCAAAATACTTCATGCCGCTTCGTGAGAAGTATATGGAAAACGGGCTGCTTGACCCGAAGGTGCTGAAGGTAGACGTAAACGCACTTCTCTATCAGGTTCCGGGCGGAATGCTCTCAAATCTCGTTTCCCAGCTTAAGCAAGCAGGAAAATCCGACAAGTTTATCGAGGTGCTCGAAGAAGTACCGCGTGTCCGCGCGGATGCAGGATATCCGCCGCTCGTTACCCCGTCAAGCCAGATCGTCGGCACTCAAGCAGTGTTCAACGTCATCATGGGCGAGCGTTACAAGAACGTCACCAAGGAATTCAAGGGGCTTGTGCGCGGTGAGTACGGTAAATCTCCAATGCCGATAAAGCCGGATTTCCAGAAGCAGATTATCGGCGATGCAGAGCCGATAACCTACCGTCCGGCGGATGATCTGAAGCCCGAACTTGATGAGCTTCGCGAGAAGGTAAAGCCGTGGGCTATCCAGGATGAAGACGTACTTTCGTATGCGCTCTTTGAACAGGTTGCGACCAAGTTCTTTGAGTGGAGAAAGAATCAGCAGTACGGCATTGACGCCGACCACGCTGATGCTGACAACAAGATTCACATTGTTTAATAGATCGCTCGGAGCTGTCACATAAAGTATGGCAGCCCCGAGTTTTATACGATAAACTCAATTTTAAAACATCAGGAATAACAATGAAAAAGACAAACGAAACACCACGTGAAAACAAAATGGGCATCATGCCCATAAATAAGCTCGTACTCACAATGAGTCTGCCAATGATGGCATCAATGCTCGTGCAGGCACTTTACAACATCGTTGACAGCATCTTCGTGTCACGCATCACAGACCCCGAAATAGCCAATCTCGGCGAGCAGATGCTTGGCGCGATATCTCTCGCATTTCCAATGCAGATGCTCACTATAGCCGTCGGCGGTGGTACTGTCGTCGGAGTTAACGCGCTTCTCTCAAAGCGGCTCGGAGAGAAAGATTTCGAGGGAGCGAACCGCATTGCAAACAACGGTATTTTCCTCGCAGTATGCAGTTATATATTCTTTTTACTACTCGGCATCTTCTTCGCCCCGACGTTTATATCAATGCAAACCGACAATCCGATAATCGCAGAGGGTGCGACTGTGTATTTGCAGATAGTTCTATGCGCATCGTTAGGTATTTTCGGGCAGTTTATATTTGAACGCCTCTCGCAGTCAACCGGCAAAACGGTGCTGTCGATGATAACGCAGGGGCTCGGTGCTGTAATAAACATCATCTTCGACCCCATCTTCATTTTCGGTGTCGATGCGCTCGGAATACCGGCAATGGGCATCGCCGGCGCGGCAATTGCTACAGTACTGGGACAAATAATCGCCGCAATCGTGGGACTTATTCTGAATATCCGTCTCAACAAAGAAATAAAGATTAACCCCATTAAATACCGCCCCGATTTAAAAAGCATCGGCGCTATCTACAAAATAGGCGTGCCGTCGATAATCATGCAGTCTATCGGTTCGGTGATGACCGTGGGCATGAACACAATCCTGCTCGGATTCGAGGTCTTCGGAGAAACCGCAGTCAGCGTGTTCGGCGTATATTTCAAGCTTCAAAGCTTCATTTTCATGCCCGTGTTCGGACTTAATAACGGCATTGTACCGATAATAAGCTACAACTACGGCGCCGGCAACCGTGACAGAATGGTAAAAACAATTAAGGTCGGCTGCATTTATGCCGTGCTTATCATGTTATTTGGAGTCGCCGCTATGCAGATTTTCCCGGACAAGCTCCTTATGTTGTTTGAGGCATCCGAGAATATGCTGGTTATCGGAGTTCCAGCGCTTCGTATAATCTGCCTGAGCTTCTTGTTCGCCGGCTACTGTATCACGGTGGGATCGGTGTTCCAAGCACTCGGCAACGGCATGTACAGTCTGATCACATCGGCTACACGTCAGCTCGCAGTACTTTTGCCCGTAGCTTATCTTCTGTCGCTGACAGGCAATATTAATCTTGTGTGGTTTGCCTTCCCCATCGCCGAGATAAGCTCGGTACTCCTTTCAACATTCTTCCTTGCAAGGATATACAAAAAAGTTATAAAACACGTAGGCAAATAAAAAAGCGCGCGTTATGTACAAAAGTACATAACGCGCATTGTTTTTTAGAAGAGATCGCTTGTATCTTCAGAACCGACGGAATGCTTAACGCGGTCGTTGACCTCGGCGCGCTTTGCGTCGTTGAAGCTGTCGAGCGTACCAACGAGGTAACCCGTGATACGGCGAATACGCTCAAACTTGCCCTTGCCGTCAGCCTCTGTACGGTGGCAGGACGGGCATTCGTTGCCGATGATACCGGTGTAACCGC
>JAFQVU010000099.1 GCA_017407885.1 Clostridia bacterium | reverse complement strand
TGATAGCAGGCATTACACCGGCATGGAACAGCTCGGTTTCGAGGAATATTTGACCGTCCGTAATCGAAATGACATTCGTCGGAATGTACGCCGAAACGTCTCCTGCCTGGGTTTCGATTATCGGCAGTGCGGTTATCGACCCTCCTCCATATTCGGGAGCAACGCATGCCGCGCGCTCAAGAAGACGGGAGTGGAGATAGAATACGTCACCGGGATACGCCTCACGGCCCGGCGGACGGCGAATAAGCAGTGACAGTGCTCGGTATGCGACTGCGTGCTTTGAAAGGTCATCGTAAATTATAAGGACATCTTTGCCCTGTTCGCGGAAATACTCCGCCATTGCGCATCCCGAATAGGGTGCAATATACTGAAGCGGTGCACTTTCTGAAGCAGATGCCGAAACGATGATGGTATAATCCATTGCACCGTAGCGTGTAAGCTCGTTTGCGAGCTGAACGACAGATGTGTTCTTCTGACCGATTGCGACATAGATACAGAGAACATTCTGTCCCTTCTGGTTGATAATGGTATCAATCGCGATCTCGGTCTTGCCGGTCTGACGGTCACCGATGATAAGCTCACGCTGACCGCGTCCTATCGGTATCATCGAGTCGATAGCCTTGATACCGGTCTGAAGCGGTACCGATACGCTCTTTCTCTCGATTATGCCGGGAGCCTCGGATTCAACAGGACGAGTCTCGCTGTATTCAATCGGTCCCTTACCGTCGATGGGCTGACCGAGCGCATCAACGACACGTCCGAGCATAGCATCACCGACCGGCACCGAAAGTACCCGTCCGGTACGCTTAACTGTCGAGCCTTCTCTGATACTGTTCTCGTTTGAAAGAAGTGCGACAGACACAGTCTCATTTTCGAGATTCTGCGCCATACCGAAGCTGCCGTCGTCAAATTCAAGCAGCTCGTTTGCCATACAGTTTTTAAGTCCGTACACTCGCGCGATCCCGTCACCGACCAGCACAACGCTTCCGGTCTCGGTCATCTCTATGCGCGACTTGTAATTTTTTATCTGATCTTTTATTATATTTCCGATCTCATCGGGACGAAGATTCATTTTTTCAACCGTAGCTTTTGTTTAGCAAAAGCTTCCTTTCTGGGGAAGTTGTGGGTGGTTTGCGCAGCAAAACATTGCCGAAACGGCAATGTAAGCCACAAACCCAGTCTGAAAATTTATTTTCAGACTTATTCCTTTTCTGTAAGAATATTCAGTTTCCGATAGCTTCGCCAATCTCGGCAAGCTTTGTCTTGAGGCTTCCGTCCATAATGCTGCCGTCAACTCTTATAACAACGCCGCCGAGAATACTCTCATCAACACTGCATACAAGCTCAACGCGGCGTGCAAGCTTTGCTTCAAGCTTCCCTCGGATTGATTCTTTTTCAGAATCAGTGAGTTCCACAGCGCTTGTGATATTTGCCGTTGCAATACCGTCCGACGCTTCGTAAAGCTTCAAATACTCATCGATGCACTCGCAAAGCTCACGTATGTGTCCCCGCTCGCATATAAGCTTGACAAACGACACCGCATACTCGTGCAGCGAGACGCCAAACGCCTTATCAATGACATCACGGCGCTCATCAAGCGGTATATTCGGAGACGCAAGCAAGTCAATATATTCGGGATATTCTACGATAAGCGCCTTAACCGTTTTGAGTGATTCGGCAACCTCGTGCTTTACATTTTCCTCTGCGGCAAGTGTAAACAGTGCTGCAGCATATTCTTCACTTACACGTGTCATTTTGCGTCACCGATCTCTTCTATAAAGGAGTCGATAAGCTCACGGTGAGTGTCGGCATTGACCTCTTTTGCGATAAGCTTCTCGGCAATCTTTGTCGAAACATCCGCAATCTCGCGCTTCATCTCGGACTCCGCCTTCTTCTTGTCAAGCTCGATCTGCGCCTCTGCCGCACGCACTATACCGTCCGCACGCGCATTCGCCTCGGCAACAATACGTTCACCGTGGCGCTTTGCCGCAGCTTCCGCGCTCTTTCGCATCTCATCCGCTTCAAATTCAGCGTGTGACAGCTTTTCTTCATATTCCGTCTTGCTGGCAAGTGCCGCCATTTTTGCCTCATTGGCAGCGGCATAGTCCCCTTCAATATCGGCACGGCGCTTTTCGAGCACCTGCGTCACCGGCTTATACAGGAACTTTTTCATAAGAAGAAACAGTATAAGCAGATTGGCAAGGCTGACAAGCATCTGCCATATATTGACGGAAATAACTTCCATATTCATTTAGTTCACCTTATGCGCCGATAGTGTTCATTAAGATATCAACAAATCTGCCGGGAGCAAGGAAAATAAGAAGAATAGCGATAACAAGCGCGTAAAGACCTGTGGTCTCCGCGACCGCACAACCCATAAGCATTGTGGTAGTAACCGCGCCCTTGGATTCGGGCTGACGTCCTATAGCCTCACACGCCTTTGCAACTGCGTTACCTTCACCGATACCGGGACCGATACCCGCGATCATTGCCATACCTGCGCCAAGTGCGCACGCGCCTAAAATAATACCAATTGCAAGTTCTAACATTTTTATATCCTCCGTTTTTTATTATTTACTAAAAATTTTATCGAGATTTATTTTGCCGCCTTGGCAGCCTTTTTCGCCTTGAGTTTTTCCCAGTCGTCTACTGCAAATCCGCCGGAAACATAGAGCATAGTCAGCATTGCGAAAATAAACGCCTGCAGACATCCGCTGAACACATCGAAGTAAATCGAAAGTATCGCCGGTAAACCGACCTGAAGCAGCGGAATATCGGCAAGAAACCCGGGCAGCCAACCGAGAAGCATGGCTGAAAGTCCCTGCAATGCGGTTGCCACGAGCACCGAAATAACACTACCCGAAATGATATTTCCGTAGTGACGGAACGCCATTGATACGGGGGTTGCCACTTCACTGATAATATTAAGCGGTGCAAGCGGCGGCGGATCGCAGAAGCTGGCAAGGTAATGTATCGGGCCGCATTTCATCTTGTAGTACGTGATAAGCACAAATACGATTATCGCCCATCCCGCGACTACATTCATATCGGAAGTAGGCGGATAAAGTCCGACAAGCGTAATAAGGCTTGAAAACGCGGAAAGCGCCATTATCGCCGCGATAAACGGCGGAAATCCGCCGAAATACTTATCCTCGCCCATATTTGTGCGCACCATATCCTGCGTTTTTTCAACCACCCATTCCGCAGCCATCTGTCGTCTTGTCTCAACGCCTGCGCGGATACCGTGCGTGAAGTAAAGGCATATTCCGAAAATAGCAATAAGCACAAGCCATGAGTTGACCTGCGATTCTGTTATCGGAAAATCCTGAATCGGCATCGGAATTGTAAAATAAATCTGTGCGCCGGCTATCTCAATTCCATTGCTTGCAGGCTTTGTAAGCACCTTCAGCACCATTCCGCATACGAACGGGAGAATTATCATCAGAAGATAAAAGATATCAAGCACACGAAAACGCTGATTTCGTTCTTTGGTCATTCGGTCTTTTCAACCTCCTTTTCCGCCCCAATTTTCTTATCGAACATCGGGCGAAACATAATTGCGATGCGTGGGAAGAAAAGCGGTATTAAGACTGCAATAACATTGAAAACATCAAACAAAAATCCAATGACGGCAAAAGCAAGCTGCATAAACATACGAAGTGTCTGGGAGAGCTTCACAATATCTTTAGCTTCCTTTTCTTCCTTTGTTACAGCCTTCTGTACGGTAATTCCCATAAGAAAGAAATTGAGTACAGCAGCGATGCCGCCGAGCAAATTGCCGAGTAAAACTGTGTAATCCCACCAACCGCCAACGAGGAATACAGCTTCCATCACCGCCGAAAGAAGAATAACTCCCGCAGCGATATAAGCAGTTTCACGAAGCACGACAGTATCAATTTTCTTCATAGCGTTTATGAATCCGACACCTCCGAGCAATCGCATTAAAGCGATAAAATATACTAAAATATAGTATATCATAAATTTTCCATTTGCGCAAGTATTTATACAGTTTTTTGTGAAAATTATATACGCCCCGATATAAGTTCTTACCAATAAAGTCAACAGGACTGTATCACAAAAGATACAGTCCTGCTTTTTAAATATTCTCTCAATTACTTTTTGTGTTCCCGATGTTCAGATAAATTGGGGGTTAGAATACGCCCTTGTTGTATTTTCTTTGTACCGCAACAATGCAGACTATGCCAATAACCAATCCAATAATAAGCACTGCATCGGCAAGTATAATTAAGGTGTCAAACAGACCTATTATGCCGCTGAGAAGCAACG
>JAFQVU010000098.1 GCA_017407885.1 Clostridia bacterium | reverse complement strand
TCCATTCGTAAGCGGCATTACTATGTCGAGTAAGATAATATCAAACGGATTCTTAACGTGAGCGTCGATAAGTGAGTCCCCGTCAGAAAAAAGCTCAACGATAACGTCCTCGATATCTTCTTTCCATGAGGATACCAAAGAGCCTGCACGTGCGAGAAAATCCGGCATATCGTCGCAGATTGCAATTCGCAGCAAGTAACTACCTCCTTGTCTATAACAATTATTATGTGTTGATATAATTATATCAGAAAAAACAATCTTTTTCAACAATTTGCGTTGCATTTCGTTCCACAAGGAATGCATTTCGTTCCAATGCTTGTGTTAAGCCCCATATATATGGTATAATTTAGACAAATATGCACATATTCGAATGCTTTTTGGAGGAGCACATGAACATTGAACATATGGTATTGGCATGTTCTGAAGCGAATGTGAAAATAACGCGTTCCACTGCGTGCGAGCATTTTTCAAATCGAAAATGCCTCGGCAAGCCGATAACCAACTGTTGGTTTTGCAAATACGCATACTTCAAGGAACAAAGGTCAGGCGTACCCGAGGTTGGGGTATGCAAATACCCCATAAGACAGACGAATTAGATTGTCCGTGAAAGAGGTGAATGACATAAAAATTAAAATTATCATATTTTTTGCCGTAATGTTTGCGCTGCTTATGGCTTTGCCGATTAGTGCGGCGGACGCAAACGAGCCGTATGCGGATGCGATTTCGGAGCTCGGTCTCTTCAGGGGAACGGGAAACGGCTACGAGCTTGAGCGTACCACAACAAGAGCCGAGGCGATAACGCTTCTCATACGTGTGCTCGGCAAGGAGGATGAGGCGCTCACGGGCGACTTCGAGCACCCGTTCACAGATGCCGGATGGGCAGACGCCTATATCGGCTACGCATACGAAAACAATATCTCAAAGGGCATATCACAAACCGAATTCGGCTCAAATATGCCGATAGATCACAGGCAGTATTCGACGCTTTTACTTCGTGCACTCGGATATTCCGACGATGTCGGAGGACAGTTCAAATATGCGAATGCGTATGAGTTCGCGCGCCACAAGTTTGCGATAGATGAGGGGGCTGACACCTTCACCCGAGGTGAGCTTGTACGCCTTACATATGCGGCGCTTAGCACCACGCTTCAGGGCTCTACCAAAACGCTTGCCAAAGAGCTGATGTCAAAGCGAGTGTTCACGCAGGGCGACCTTACGGCGGCAAAAGCTAAGGTGCCGAGCGAAGAGATGAAAACCGCAGTGCTCATATACGCGGTGGCATCCGACCTTGAAAGCAAGCTCGGCATGCTCTCAATGGACATAAACGAAATTCTCGATGCACCAACTGCTAATATCGAGATACTGATGCAGACCGGCGGAACTAAGAATTACCGCAATACGCAGCTTCATGACGGAGCAACACAGAGGCTTCGCATAACGGATAATTCGCTCACCGATATTACGGTGCTCGAGGGGGCGAACATGTGCGAGCGGCAGACACTCGGGGATTTCCTAGTTTACGCTAAAGAAAACGTGGTTGCCGAAAGATACGTGCTTGTCATGTGGGACCACGGAGAGGGAACGCTCGGCGGATTCGGACGTGATGAGCTAAGCGGCGACGCCTCACTTTCTCTTGCGGATATGAAGTCCGCTATGGGGGCGTTCGGTGAGAACTTCGACCTTATTGTGTTCGATGCCTGCCTAATGGGAACGCTTGAAACGGCGTACGCTCTGAAGGATGTTGGCGAATATATGATCGCCTCGGAGGATATCATTCCGACAGACGGAATTTACTACACAACATGGCTGAATTCACTTTCGGCTGATCCAAAGATCACTACACATGAGCTTGCAAGACTTATAGTCGATTCGTTCGTAGTTCATGCGCCCCAGAACAGGGAAGACGTGATGATGTCGGTGATACGACTTGACAAGATTACGGCGCTGACAGATGAAGTCACGCGGATGCTTGAAAAGTTAAATAGCGACGGACTTTCCGCGAAGCTTGCATCTGCAGGACTTGTTCCGTACGGCGATAACGGAGGCAAGGATCAATACGATCTGTTTGCTGTGTTTGACACACTCGACATGAACACAAGCGATATAGCGGTTGCGCTTGAAAGTGCGATTTACTATAAACGAGGTGCTATAGAGGGTAAATACAGCGGTCTTGCAATTTACCTGCCGCTTATACGGCATAGCGATTACCCTGATGTGAGAAACGATTTATTCGAGGTCGGATATCCCGAAGGGGCGATATCTGCGCTTGACATAATAAATGAAACAAATGGAGGATAACATGAAAAAGAGATTATTAGCGTTGATATTGGCGTTGGTACTTGTCATAGCGATTATGGCACCGGGTGTAAGCGCCTTGCCGGCATCTACGTTTAGGTATAAATTCAGAATTTACACACGCGATGAATC
>JAFQVU010000097.1 GCA_017407885.1 Clostridia bacterium | reverse complement strand
GCTTTGGTCTTATAGATACGGCGCTGTGCAGGATAAAAATTCTCGCCGTACTTTTCGGTAATATACGCCTGCGCCGCATCCGCCGCTTCATCGGCAATACGGAGCGAGTCGGTACGCATATAGGTGATAAGACCTTGTGTGCCGCCGCTTGAAGCACCGAGGTTTATACCTTCGTAAAGCTCCTGCGCCACACGCATGATACGTTGTGACTGGAAGCCGAGTCTGCGGGATGCTTCCTGCTGAAGAGTAGAAGTGGTAAAGGGCGGTGCGGGATTCTTCACGCGGATCGCCTTTTTGACCGACTTAACAGAAAATTCCTTGCCTTCAACAGCTTCGACGACCTTCATGGTCTCGGCTTCGGAATGAAGCTCCATTTTTCCCTTTTTATCGCCGTAGAATTTTGCCTTTATCTTACCGCGGCTCTTATTCTCAAGCGCGACATCGACGGTCCAGTACTCCTCGGTGACAAATGCGCGTATCTCTTCCTCGCGCTCGACAAGTATGCGTGTCGCAACCGACTGCACACGTCCTGCGGAAAGACCGCTCTTGATAGTCTTCCAAAGGAACGGACTTAATTTGTAACCAACAATACGGTCAAGTATGCGTCGAGCCTGCTGGGAATTTACAAGTCCCATATCTATCTCGCGCGGTGTTTTCATTCCGGCTTTGACTGCTTTCTTTGTGATTTCGTTAAAAGTCACGCGCTTTATCTTATTCTCGGGAAGACCAAGCGCTTCCGCAAGATGCCATGCAATAGCCTCACCCTCGCGGTCAGGGTCCGTTGCGAGAAAGACTTTATCCGCATTCTTTGCGTCCTTTTTAAGGCTCTTTATAAGGTCACCCTTGCCGCGTATATTTATATACTTTGCCTTAAAATCGTCTTCAATATCAATTCCGAGCGTGCTCTTCGGAAGATCGCGAATATGACCGGTACAGCCCACGACCTTATAGCCAGAGCCAAGATATCCCTTAACTGTTCCCGCCTTTGTCGGCGACTCCATTATAACAAGATTTGCCATGTGAAGAATGTTCTCCTTTTGCTTTGTCAGATTATTTTACGGTATAGACCGCCGGGAAGCGATTCCACAGCGCAGTAAAGCTCAAGCATCGTAAGTGACGCGAGTATCAGATCCGTTGATATTCCCGTCTGTGCCAGCTTATCGGGTGTTATTGCGCCCTCGTCAGGCATCGCGTTGAAAATGCGCATTTGCGTGTCATCAAACATTGCCATTATCCGCTGACGTTCATCGTCAGCATTTTTCTTAACATCCACCTTTTTTGCAGTATTAACCTTTTTTTCTGCTGTACGTCGAAACAGCGCTCTTGCCGGGCTCTCGGCTTTTTGGTCGGATGCGCGTTTATAATCACTTGGATTTGGTATATCCGGAAGCGAGTCGCCCGATTCTGCTTTTTTGATCGGCGGAACTTTTATGCCCGACATCTTATCCTGCTCTGCCGGCGTAATCTGTACATTTTCCGGCTGTACGGGTACGTTATGATTATATTCATAACGCAGATATTTATCGCTCTTTATTATTCGGTCAAGCTTGGAAAGCGAAAATTTATCCGCAAAATCCTCGATTATATCCTCACTTCGTGTAACGAGCTTCGCGCCATCGCGTATAAGATTGTTCGGTCCAACGCTTCCCGGCGCGCCGACATTTCCGGGCACCGCATAAACTCTGCGCCCCTGATCTGCGGCACAGCGAGCCGTAATAAGCGAACCGCTTTTCGCGCCGCCCTCAACCACAACAACCGCATCAGCAAGACCGCTTATAATGCGATTTCGTATCGGGAAATTGCTGCCGTAAGGTGGAGTGTTAGGCTCAAACTCGCTGACAACCATACCGTTTGCGGCGATCCAATTGAGCATCTGCTCATTTTTGGCAGGATACGGAACATTCACGCCCGAACCAAGCACCGCCACAGTCGGTTCTTCCATAAACACCGCGGTATTGTTCGCGGCAGAATCAACGCCGTATGCGGCACCGCTTATTATAATAGCGCCGTAAGCAATAAGCTGTCGTGCGAGTGTAAACGCCATATGCTTTCCGTAACCGGACATACTGCGTGTACCGACTATACTAACGCAGAAGCGTTCATTCAGATCCTCGATCATACCGCGTACATAAAGGACGATCGGTTTATTGAAAAGGTCATGCAGACGTCTCGGGTAATTAGGCGATGCACATGTAACAACGCGAATCCCATTCATAAAGCAGAATTCAAGCGTGCGTTCCGCATCGTGCAGATCGTGATTTGTCAGTCTGCGTATAAATCCGCCGCTGCATTCCTTACAGGCAGACAGCTGTTCGTAAGAGGCCTCATATATTTCACGGGCGCCGCCGGGAAAATGCTTCAGCATTTTCACAGCATCGGAATGTCCTGCACCGTTTCTCTGCGCAAGCCACACCCAGTAAATTATATCATTCATAGTCAAGTATTCCTTTCCCGCGGCGTCTTGATGTAAGCTAACACAAAAAACTGTAAACCGCGCGGCGAAATTATTCTTACAAAATAATATACCTCTTAATAGTATAACTCTTCACGCATGAAATTGCAAGAGTTTTTCGCATATTTTTGAAAATTTTCTTTTAATAATGAAGATATTATTTTTTTGTACATAATGTGCGTGGGGATTTATGCCGGATTTTACTCTTGGACCATAGCAACCGTATACAAAAAGGAGCTGACCGCAACCACTGTGCAGCAACTCCTTTTATCTTTATTTTGTGCTTATTTCACGCGAAGCGCGGCGACAAGC
The DNA here is from genome assembly GCA_017407885.1 of Clostridia bacterium. The sequence goes on along the minus strand of JAFQVU010000097.1, from coordinate 9,213 downwards.
CGCTCATCCGGCGTAACAAACGCCGTGTAATTCGCTGCGTACGTCACGAATCCCGGCTTTGAGCCGCTCGGCTTGCGGATATTGCGTATCAGCGTGTAATCCACCGCCACGTTTACTCCGTCCGAAACCTTTGAATGTACCGCCGCGATCATCGCAGCCTCGGTAAAATCGCGCTCCGACGGTTCTTCCCCATCACAGAACATGACGCAGTGCGATCCGGGCTGATTTTTGACATGGAACCAGTAATCCTGCTTTGAGGCAAGGCGCGTGGTAAGATAGTCGTTCTGATGATTGTTTTTGCCGCAAAGCACGCGGTATCCGCCGCTTGTTTTAAACTCCATCGGCTTCGGAGCGGACATCTTTTTGGGCGAGTAATTCTTCATGCGCGAAGCATACCCCGCACTGTGAAGTTCCTCGCGTATTTCGAGGATATCGCTCTCGGTCTCAGCTCTCGTAAGCGAATCAAAGACCGTATAAACATACTCAAGCTCCGCTTCGGCAAGCTTTATCTGCTTGGCAAGCTCAATTTCCGCGGTTTTCGATTTGTTGTACTTTTTATAGTATTTCTGCGCATTCTGCTGTGGGGTAAGCCGCTTGTCAAGCGGTATTTCCACAGTCGGGCACTTGTCCTCGTAATAGTTTTCGAGAACCGCACTCTCCATGCCGCGCGACAGACGGTATATATTGCCCGTTATAAGATCGCCCCAAAGCTTGTATCGTTCCTTGTCCGCACAGGAAATAAGATCCTGCCGCTGAATCGCGAGCTTCTTTGAAAGACGCGCTTCCGCATTTGAGAGAAGTCTGAAAATGTCGGCGGTACGCTGACGTATCCGTTCTGCACGGTCGCGCAAGGTAAAGTATTCGTCAAGCAGAATACCGAAATCAGCAAGCCGCTTCACTTCAAAATCCGAACCGTATTCAAGCGGCTCGAAGAAAAGATACTCGATCGGTTTTCCCGATTTATCGGACACCAGCCACGGCTCGCAGGTACGGGCATTTATGCACTCTGCAACGAAAGAAAAGCTCTTCCACAATCTATCAGGATCGCACGAAGATATCGGCGCATCAACGCTCCCCGATGCACGGTAAGCAATCTCTCTTGCAACAATCGCCGCAAAGCCGTAAAAATTCGACAAAATAAACTTATCCGCAGGCATATCTTCGGATTTTTCGAGCACCGCACGGAAATCTTCTTCTGTCGTGTTTATCGGAGAAAGCTTCTTCTGCTCCGGCGGCAGTTCATATAGAAATCCGGGAAGGATCTGTCTTACATTGCTTGTTGCGAGGTCGATTATTTTCAGTGCGCTGATGACCTTCTTTTCGTTGTTCAGCAGGATTATATTACTGTATTTGCCCATGGTCTCGGTAACGAGATATTTTTTCGTCTCAAAACCAAGCTCATCATAGCACTCAAATGCAAATTCGACCGCGCGCTCGAAGCCGAGCTGTGTAATATCCGCAATACGCGCCCCCGTCAGATGCTTGCGAAGCAGCATGCAGAACATAGGCGGCGTCATGGGATTTTCCTTGACTGTTGAGGTAATATTAAAGTGAGGATTATTTGTCCCAGACGACAGCGAAAGACGCATATTCTCACGTCCGAGATGCAAAAGCAGAACAAGCTCGTCACGCTCGGGCTGTGTGACCTTCTCCACTCGTGCGCCTCTTATGCGCATATTAAGCTCGTTTACAATAGCGGCAACCATTCCCGCATCAAATGCCATAACTGTCCTCCATGTCTTCTTTTCTGAAACCGACTATATAAAATTTCCGTAAATTCACCGTACCGCCTAAACTTTCGGCAAGTCGTATCGAAGCAGTATTACCCGATGCGCATTCATATACGGCGACGTGCCCTCTTTCCGAAAGCTCGCGAATCAACGCACAAACGCACGCTTTTCCGTATCCCATACGGCGGTATTTTTCTGCCGTATCAACTCCGATTTCAACCTCGCTCGGAGTATCCTTCGATATCGGTTCACCCGTGTTTGCTACGGCGACTATATCGTTTCCCACAACCGCCGCATATATGATATATCCCTCGGAGATGAGTCCATCAATATCGGTATCGGTAAGATCGGTATATCCCTCACCACCGCAAATCCGTCGCACCTCGGGTACAGCGGCGTTTTTGCCAGATTTAAGCGTGTAATTTATATAATAATCGCCGGAATCGGGACTTAATTCAAAGCCGTATTCCTCAAGAAACTCGCCGAATTTTTCATTCGCCCACGAGATTGCATCGTGTGAAAAAACCGAGTCGGCGATATTTCCGAACAAACGTAAAAACTCGTCAACAAGCGGCTTCGCCGACGGGTAATATTCAATTTTCGCTTCGCCGTCACGCACGGTTATCTCAAGCGGTACCGCGATCTCCGCCCCATGCAGCCATGCTTCATCGCGCGGTGCTTGTGTTATTTTGAAATCGCCGCTCATAGTTCCTCCGAAAATTGATGTAATACATTAATTTTACCGCACCTCACGGTATTTGTCAAGTGTAGGATGTTGATTGGCTCGACAAAACGATCAGCAAATCACGACAAAAAAGCACCTGCCGTCAAACGACAGCAGGCGCTTTTTTACTTTAGTCAACGTTGATGACCTGCTCACCCTTGTAGGTTCCGCAAGCTCTGCAAACTCTGTGTGCGAGGTTGTACTCACCGCACTTCGGGCACTTTACCATACCCGGCATTTCGAGCTTCCATACGTTAGATCTTCTCTTATCGCGTCTCGCACTGGAGACTTTCTTCTTCGGTACTGCCATTTCACGACACCTCCTTAACTGTATAACACTTTATATTATACATCAATTATTTTTATTTTTCAAGTAGTTTTTGCAAAATTGCGAGTCTCGGATCAATTTCTTTTTTCACACATCCGCAGTCACCGTCATTTAGGTCCTTGCCGCACTTCGGGCAAAGTCCCTTGCAATCCTCGGAGCAAACTTCCTTCAGCGGAAATTCCATTAGGATCTGTTCTGCGGCAACAGAATCAAGCTCAAGCATGCCATCGACTATCTGAATGTAGTCATCAGCTTCCTCATCGCTCGTGTTGACAAGCTCGCCGCGATTCACCACCGTACGCTCAAAAGTCACCTCAAAGCGGCGTTCAAGCGGCTTTAAGCAACGCGCACATTCGGTATTATAGCAAACGCTTACCGTGGCAGTGAGTCCGATATAACCGCCCATGTTAACGATTTCGCCGCTCACATGTGCAGGCTTTGTAAAAACCACACCGTTAATATCCGTATCAAATCCGAAGTCCCTTTCCGTGAGAGAAAAGTCATAATCAAGCGCGAGTTTTGCGACTTCTCCCGAAAGAACCGTACGCATATCTATTGCCATGATCATACCTCCGTTTTGCTTGACACAAAGTACCAACTAATTAATTATATATTATTTTATCCGATTTGTCAATAGTTATAGAAAAATAATCTAAATTTGTTCACATTGACCTGCGTCCTTCGAGCGCACGCATCAGCGTCACCTCGTCGGCGAATTCCAGCTCACCGCCCACGGGAATACCGTATGCAAGGCGAGAAACCTTGATTCCAAGCGGCTTTATAAGTTTTGTTAAGTACATCGCCGTTGCCTCACCCTCAACGGTCGGGTTGGTGGCGATAATGACCTCACTCACCTCGTCGGTCAGCCTCGTCATAAGCTCGCGTATTCGAAGTTTGTCGGGACCGATGCCCTCCATTGGCGAGATAGCACCGTGAAGCACGTGGTAGACACCGCCGAATTCCTTGACCTTCTCAAGCGACATCACCGCCTTTGCATCCTCGACCACGCATATCACCGAACGGTCACGCGAAGCATCGGCGCACACGGGACAAAGCTCGCCGTCCGAGAAATTCTGGCAAACCGCGCATGCGCGCACATTCGCCTTCGCACCGAGTATCGCATCGGAAAACGCATGCGCATCAGCATCCGAAAATTCAAGTACCGAAAAGGCAAGTCTTACCGCAGTCTTCTTACCGATCCCCGGCAGCTTGCGAAACTGCTCGATCAGCTTTTCGAGCGGAAGAATATACTCCGCCATACTATTTAAAACAGACCGGGCATGCCCATGCCGATATCGCCGGTAATCTTCTGCATCTCTGACGCGCTGTCCGCCTCAACCTTTTTGATCGCCTCATTAACAGCGGCAACAAGAAGATCGGAAAGTGTCTCAATATCGTCGGGATCAACGATCTCCGGCTTTATATCAATAGAGAGCACTTCCTTTTTTCCGTTTATCTTAACAGCAACAACACCGCCGCCGACAGATACATCGTACTCGCGTCCTTCAAGCTCCTCCTGCATGGATGCCATATCCTCCTGCATCTTCTGAGCCTGTCTTATCATCGCGTTCATATTCTGGGGACCGCCGCCCATACCCTTCGGTAAACGTGCTTTCATAATGTTAATATCCTTTCAAAAGTTATTATTTGACTTCATCGGCATTGCGGGCAAGCTCGTCAAACGCCGTGTTTGTATCATCTTTTTTCTCGGGAGCGTATTCAAGCTTGACCGAGTTCGCATCGAGCCGTCCATCCTCAAAGGTGTTGAGTATTTCAAGCATGCTGGCGAACATATTCGTGATTATCGTAAGCGCCATCTTATTGCTGGTTCGGATGTGCACAAGCTCATCCGTGTTGACTGTAAATCCCTTTGCCGATTCACGCAGCAGACTTCCAAGCATCAAATCACGCTCACAGCATTTCTGCACAAAATCCGCCCAATACGGAAGCTGACGGTATTCCTTCTTGACAGGCACCGACTCAATTTCCGCCGAATTAACCGCATCATTCACAGCAGGTACAGTCTCGTCAGAAATTGCCGGTTTCGCATTCTCCGCCTTTACAGCAGCATCGTCCTTCACCGCACTGCTCACACGGTAAGCGCCCGATTTCAATTTATCCTCAATAAGAGTGATCCGCGAAGCAAGCGCTTCGTTGGTAGTCGAAAACTTCTCGTCGCACATACGCACAAGCGTCATCTCGGCAATGAGCCGCTTTGAGCTTGCCGACATACGCATCGACACAAGCGCCTCGTCAAGCAGTTTTGTGTGATATATAAGCGTCTCTGCGGCAAACCGTCCCGTTATTTCCATAAGCTCGGCATACTGCCGCTCGGACAAATCAAGATACTCGCGCGAATTTTTGGTAGTCTTCACAACAAGCATATCGCGGTAGAAAGCAATAAGATCCTGCCAGAACACGGAGAGATCCTTACTTGACATAAACATCTTGCCGATCTCACCAAAGATCGTGTCGTAATCCTTATCGCAAACGGCTTCAAGCAGTTTTATGATAACATCCCGTCCGCCTGTGCCGGCGATCTCCTCGACCACACCGGCTGTTACCGGCTTATTCTCGCCCGAACAAAGTTCAAGCAGAGATATCGCATCGCGCATACCGCCCTGTGCCAAATGCGCGAGCATAAATGCTGCCTCATGGTCAAGCTCGATTCCCTCTTCCTTTGCGATATGCTCAAGCCTTGCGGCAATTACATCACTCGCGATGCGTCTGAAATCGAAGCGCTGACAGCGTGAGAGTATAGTTGCCGGAATCTTCTGAAGCTCGGTGGTCGCAAGAATGAACATGACGTGTGCCGGCGGCTCTTCGAGGGTTTTGAGAAGCGCGTTGAACGCGCTCGACGAGAGCATGTGCACCTCGTCGATGATATACACTTTTTTGGAAAGCTCTGCAGGCAGATACTCCACCTCGTCACGTATCTGACGGATATCGTCAACGCCGTTATTCGACGCCGCATCCATCTCGATAATATCAATACAGCTTCCCTTCGATGCGGCAATACACGCCTCGCACTCACCGCAGGGATTCCCCCCGACGGGCGATTTACAGTTTACCGCCTTGGCAAGTATCTTCGCGCAGGTGGTCTTGCCCGTACCGCGCGAGCCGGTAAAAAGATAGGCGTGAGAGGTCTTACCGTGTTCAACGCCGTAGCGAAGTATAGCGGTAATGTGATCCTGACCGCACACATCCGAAAAGGTCTGCGGACGCCATTTCCGATAAAGCGCCTGATGCAAGCTCTCACATCCTTTCTTAAAAAATCGGACAAGCGATAAAATAAGACCATACACCCAAAACTCGAACTGCCCTTATGTGCGTGAACGGCGGAATATGCTCGGGACAGGTGACCTCGCGGCACATCGAAGCAACCGCTTAATGCTGCTTGGTTCCCCACCTGACATGGTTCACAGCCTCCGATTGCGCAAGACCCATCCGTCATCACATAAGACCCGACGTGCAGACCACACAAAGTCAGCCCTTATTAAAGGAAGTCCACCCCTGCTCTAGCGGATTGCAGGTACAAGGCACCGCTAATTCCCCGGCTGGTATGGTCTTATTTTATAGCTTGTCGCTGGTTGGCGGAGCACTTTCGCTCCATTGAATATATATTATAACAGATTTCTTCCGATAATGCAAGAGGGTTTTACAAATTTACATGTTCGTTATATTTTCTTAATTTAGACTTGAGCTTGGTTCCTCGGGCGGTGCTTTGTCAATGCTGTCAGCACATCTTCGATGTGTTGACAGGAAAGCGACCGTACTCATATACTCCCCCTCACCAAAAAACGCCATACACTTTCATGTACAGCGTGGATTTACATTATATGTACATACGCCGTCTTGCCTTGTTTTTGGCAGGTGTCGATTACCATTTTGGTTCCGCGCGATTTGCCGTCCCAGAATGCCACAACTATATCGGCATACTCGACTATCTGAAAGTTGCGGCGAATAGGCGCACTACGTCCGTATAGATTGTACTGGGGCAGAAACTCCGTTATCGGGAGATTGTTTGCACATGCATATTCCCGCGCACAGGTGTCAACTCCCCTCGCACCGCCTGAAACCAATTCCGTAGTCCCCTCGGGCAAATACGCGCCGAGATCATTTACGATTATGCTTCTTGATCCTATTACTGCTACTTTCATAAAATTACCTCTCATTCTTTTGCTGACGCCATAATATATTATTATGACGTCAATATTAATTTATTTTAACGTCAACAATAACATTATATCTCATTTTGACGTCAAAATAAAGGTATAATATGTTAACAATGAGGTGATTTTATGTCTATTAAGAGCCTATCTGTACGTCTCGACGAGGACATGCTTCATAAACTTCATTACATTGCAGATTATGAGGGGCGCAGTGCAAACGGTCAGATTACCGTTATGGTGCGCAGTCTTATCGAGCGCTTTGAGGAAAAGTACGGCGAGATCCCGATAAACAAAGCAAAAAAGTAAAAAAGCGAGAGCTGTCCTTGTAAATGGGACAGCTCTCGCTTTTCTTGTTTTTGTAAAAACAAAGCCTTTGCACGGCACGCATTTCAGCTCTCCGCAGCAAAAAGCATTGTTAAAAATGCACAAAAATTGCGTCCAAGGCTTGATTTTCCATGAAAGTTGGAGTATAATAGTAAGAGTGCTTCTGCATGGAAGCAGTCACTGTCTAGTAAAAGTCTTTTCCCCAAGATACGACAACTTGTGTTTTTTCACCGTTGGAACGATAAAATAAGGAGATCACTATGTCACAAAAACAGGTGGACACCAACCCATTGCACAGCCTTACCGCGAAGATAAAGAGCATCGCCGGCATCACACTCGGCGCACTTGCCTGCATCGGAGTCGGTATATATGTATCAACTCTTTCCTCTTATGATGTCGCAATACGCGCAAGCATCAACGGAGAGCCCTGCGGCTACGTCGCCTCCTACAGCGATATGCAGAATGCCGCATCCCAGCTTGAGCATGACGTCCGCAAGGCTACGGGCGGAGATTATAGCACCGATATTACCGTGTCCTTTGATCTGGTTCACGCGAATAAGCCCGAATATTTGAGCGAGGAAGATTGCTCGAAGCTTCTCTGGGAGCTGATTGAAGACGATTTCTGTGAAGCATACATGCTTTATGTTGACGACCGCCAGGCAGCCGCATATGAAGACGGCGACAAACTCGAAGCACTTATAGAGTGTATCGAGGACGAGCTGCTCGAGGGGAAAGCCGAGCTGTTTTCCGGAGTCAAGATAAAGAACAGACTGCGTGTCGAAAAGCAGCTTTGCCTAAAATCAATGCTCAAATCTATTGATGAGATAGATGCCGAGATAAACCCTCTCACAAAATCCGAGAATGATAATGCAGACGCAAATATATCTGCAAGTACCACCTCGGATATAACCGCACAGATCGGTGCTGTCATGGCAGCTTCGCCGAAGTTGGTTGATGACACCGATGCAGATTACGATGTTATCCTCTCGGCGGGCACCGCTGAAATCAGCGAAGATGACCTCACACTCGAATATAACTTCGTAAATACCGTTACCCTTGATGAAACGGTTTACTTTGAAACCCGCTATGTCGATGATCCCACGCGCTTTATCGGAACAGAAAAGTTAGACACAGCAGGCATCAACGGCAAAAAGCGCGTCACATACGATATACTGTACGATACTAACGGCAACATCGTCGGACGCGAAGCGGTGGTTGAAAGCATCATTACCCCAGCTGTTGACAGAATAATACTCGTGGGAACCAAAGAAATTCCCGACTCCGTTCCGACCGGTACATTCATCTGGCCCTGCGAAACGCCCTACGGTATCTCCTCGGGCTACGGTTGGCGTACCATCTACGGTAAAACCGAGTTCCATCTCGGCATAGACCTCCCCGACATAACCGGCTCCTCCATTTGGGCAGCCGATGGCGGCAAGGTCGTTTGGGCAGGATTTACTCCGTCATACGGCAACAATGTTCGCATTGAGCATGCAAACGGATACTCAACACTTTATGCACACCTTGATAAGATCCTCGTCTCAATCGGTGATAGAGTATATCAGGGACAGGAGATCGGTAAAATGGGCAGCACCGGCCTTTCGTACGGAAGTCATCTGCACTTTGAAACCCGTCTTAACGACCTCACGTTTGATCCTCTTCAGATTCTTCCCAAGAAATGATTAAAAGTAAATATACATAGGAGCTTGTGCATATGCACAAGCTCCTGTTGCATTAAAAAGCAGACGAAAGAGTATACTCTTTCGTCTGCTTTAAATCAAGTATTAATTATGCCTCTGCCTCTGCTGTTTCGGTGATAACCTCGGGAGCTGCAGCAGCAAGCTCAAGCTCCTTATTGTAGGTCTCAATAACCGCCGCTTCAAGCTCGCCTCTGAACTGCGCGTTGATCGGATGAACGATGTCGCGATAAGTATT
>JAFQVU010000096.1 GCA_017407885.1 Clostridia bacterium | reverse complement strand
ATTCCGCGGCTATCAGATCAACGACACTGTTATGGCAGTCGCAAATGAAGGTGCTATGGTTCAGCATTGTCTGCCTGCACACCGCGAAGAAGAAATCACCGCAAAGGTATTCGAGACTCATGCTAATGAGATTTTCGAGGAGGCTGAAAACCGTCTCCATGCGCAGAAAGCGGTTATGGTTAAATTGATGCAGAAGAAGTAATTACAAGGGAGTTGGCTCATTACAGAATGAGTCAACTCCCTTGATTTTACGCCAATTTGTAAAAACACAGTAAAATATAATTTACCTATTGCAATTCCAAAAAAAGTATGATATAATATTAACAAAGAAGGTTCTGCCGCCAAGGATGCGTCCGAGGTGTAAGTTCACAAAAATAATGCCGCAGTTATGCTGTGGCGGTGTTTGTGTGTTCTCGGGCAGATGCTTCGAGGACTTTTTTGTTGGAGGAAACAAAATGAACACGCGAGTTGCTCTCATAGGCATTGTGGTGGAGGATATGAATTCCGTCGCACGTCTTAATGAGATACTTCATATTTACGGCGACTATATTATAGGTCGCATGGGAATACCGCATAAGGAACGCGGAATTTCAATAATCAGTGTTGCTGTTGACGCACCGCAGGATGTTATATCCGCCATGTCTGGAAAGCTTGGTAACATCCCCGGTGTTACTTCCAAAACGATTTATTCCAAGGTAGGTGATGCGAGTGAATGATGCTCTCGATTTAATGATAAGCGGCGGAATGCCGACTAAAAAGGAGCTTGCAGAACTTATTGATATATTCCGTCAAGGCGGAGATACTGCAACAGAGTTGTACGAGCGCGCTCGGCGCAAAGCCGAAGCGCTTCGAGACGAACACTACGGCAGACGTATCTTTCTGCGTGGACTTATCGAATTCACCTCATATTGTAAAAATAATTGCTATTACTGCGGTCTGCGCCGCGATAATAAAAGCGCAGAGCGTTACCGACTCACAGATGAACAGATACTCGAATGTTGTGATTACGGTGCTTCGCTTGGATTTAATACTTTTGTGCTTCAAGGCGGAGAGGATGGACATTTTACCGACGATAGACTCGTGCGAATCGTGTCGGACATAAAATTGGCGCATCCCCAATGTGCGGTTACATTATCGGTGGGAGAACGCTCATATGAATCCTATAAGGCTCTGCGCGAGGCTGGGGCGGACAGATTTTTGCTCCGTCACGAATCAGCAACTGATGAGCACTACGCAAAGCTGCATCCCGAGGAATTGACACTTGAAAGCAGAAAACGCTGTCTGTATGATCTCAAATCGCTCGGATATCAGGTCGGTGCCGGATTTATGGTAGGCTCTCCGTATCAGACAAGCGAAAATCTTGCGGCGGATCTTATATTTCTTCGTGAGCTTCAGCCGCAGATGGTCGGAATCGGCCCTTTCATTCCCCACCGCGATACGCCGTTCCGCGATTTTACATCGGGTGGACTTGAACTGACACTTTTCATGCTCGCACTCACACGTCTCATTCTTCCGAAAGCGCTCCTTCCTGCGACGACCGCACTTGGTACTATTGCAGCGGATGGACGTGAGCGCGGAATACTTGCAGGCGCGAATGTAGTAATGCCCAATCTTTCGCCTATTGAGGTCAGAAAAAAATATTTACTCTATAACGACAAGCTGTGTTCGGGTGATGAAACCGCTGAACACATAAAGGAGCTTGCTAAGCGGTTTGCTAAAATCAACTGCGCGCTTGATATGTCGCGCGGAGATTCAAAAAATATATGAAAGGAAATAACATTATGTATGACGTTAAATCTTTAAAAGCCGAGGAATTTATTTCCGATGAAGAAATAAGAGCCACACTTGCCTATGCGGATGAACATAAGGATGATATGACGCTCATTGATGAAATACTCGACAAGGCGCGTGAATTAAAGGGACTTTCGCACCGTGAGGCCTCTGTACTCCTTGCATGCGAGGACGAGGGGAAAATCAAAGAAATGTACGACCTCGCCGAGCAGATAAAGAAGGATTTCTACGGCAACCGCATTGTCATGTTTGCGCCGCTTTATCTATCTAACTACTGCGTAAACGGCTGTGTTTACTGTCCGTACCACCTCAAGAATAAGTGTATCCCACGAAAAAAGCTCACACAAGAGGAAATCAAGCGCGAGGTTATTGCGCTTCAGGATATGGGACACAAGCGCCTTGCTATTGAGGCAGGTGAAGATCCTGTCAACAATCCGATTGAGTATATTCTGGAATCTATCAATACCATTTATTCCATAAAGCATAAGAACGGCGCGATTCGCCGCGTTAACGTCAATATTGCGGCGACTACGGTGGAAAATTACCGCAAGCTCCGTGATGCAGGAATCGGCACGTATATTCTCTTCCAGGAGACATATCACAAGGAAAGCTATGAAAAGCTTCATCCTACCGGCCCAAAGCACGATTATTGCTACCACACAGAGGCTATGGATCGCGCAATGGAGGGTGGTATAGACGATGTTGGACTTGGCGTTCTGTTCGGTCTTGAGCTTTACCGATATGAGTTCGCAGGACTTCTCATGCACGCAGAGCACCTCGAGGCTGTTCACGGCGTCGGTCCTCACACAATCTCCGTTCCGCGTATCAAAAAGGCGCAGGATATAGATCCGTCTGCATTCGACAACTCGATTTCAGATGAGATTTTTGCGAAGATTTGCGCACTTATCCGCATTTCCGTACCTTACACCGGAATGATCATCTCTACACGCGAATCCAAGGAGGTTCGCGAAAAGGTGCTTCGCCTTGGCGTTTCGCAGATATCCGGCGCATCGCGCACCAGCGTCGGCGGTTATGCAGAGGCAGAGCCGGAGGATGAAAGCTCAGCACAGTTTGATGTTTCTGACAACCGTACACTTGACGAGGTTGTCAATTGGCTGATGCGACTCGGGTATATCCCGAGCTTCTGTACCGCATGTTACAGAGAAGGGCGTACCGGCGACCGCTTTATGGATCTTTGCAAGTCAAAGCAGATACAGAACTGCTGTCATCCAAACGCGCTTATGACGCTTAAGGAATATCTTATGGACTACGCTTCTCTTGATACAAAGGTGATCGGTACAGATCTCATCATTCGTGAGCTTGCAAACATTCCAAATCAAAAGGT
>JAFQVU010000095.1 GCA_017407885.1 Clostridia bacterium | reverse complement strand
ATGCTTCAGGACGTGTTCCTTTTCTCTGGTACTATACGTAGCAACATTCTTCTGCGCAGTGAGGGAATATCCGATGACGAAGTGATGGAAGCCTGCAGATATGTCAATGCGGACAAGTTCATATCGAAGCTCTCGGGCGGACTTGACGAGGAAGTACGCGAGCGCGGCAACAATTTCTCTGCCGGTCAGCGTCAGCTTTTATCATTCGCGAGAACGATAATCCACAAGCCGGCGGTAATGATACTCGACGAGGCGACGGCGAATATTGATACCGAGACCGAACTGCTTATTCAGGACTCGCTCGAGAAGATGATGAATATCGGTACGATGCTCATTGTCGCGCATCGTCTTTCGACTATTCAGCATGCCGATAATATTATCGTTCTTTCGCATGGCGAGATCGTTGAAGAGGGAAGTCATCATGAACTGCTCGCCGCTCGCGGTAGATACTATGGTCTTTACATGATGCAGTATGAAAAGGCGAAGATTGTAGGTAAGTTATAGTTTGTTGGGGGTAATGGTCGCTTTTCGAGAAAAGCTCCGCAAAAGCTTTACACAACGCATGCGCTAACAGAGTGTTTGGATAAAGCTTCGAGAATTACACTCTCGGTAGTTGGGGCCCGCCTCGCTCCGGCTCCTTCGCCTTCGCTCGGTATCCCAACGACCATAAAAGCATATCGCTTCTTTAACCACATTAATGCTATTTCACTGCAAAAAATAACTTAATGCACTAAATTCAGAAGCGGTGTAGCCGAGCCAAGGAAGTAGCGCAGTGCACAGCCCAGAACGCCCCGATAACCGCAAATAATATTGTAACACAATTAACTGTTGACAGATTCTTCCTTGTGTAGTATAATATAATACATATAAACAGTATTGATTTTACGGCATTTTCGGGAGATTGTGAATATGAAAAAGCTACCCCGGTATTATGTCGGAGTGGCTTTTGATTTTTTATATTATCTGTAGTTGATAAATGTATTTTAAGGGGGAGCGTGAAAAATAAATTTTTCACGCGACGAATTTTTGTCTTTGCCGGCTTCGTCGCCAATTTCGCATATGAAACCGACAAAAATATCGATAAGCAAGGAAGTCTTTGCTTTGCAAAGACATGGTAATTAGCATGACAGAGAAAGAATACATCTCGAAACTGCGCAGTGACTTTTCATCCCCTGAGACGAGAGCAAAAATGAGCGACGATGACATGATCGCACTGCTTCTGTCATTCACCGACTGCAAAAACAGAATCCCTCAAGTACTTGAAGGACTTCGCAGATGCTTCGGTACTTCCAAACGCTGTTTCTTTGCGGATTATACCGATCTTATCGGTATCGACGGCATGTCACATCATGCGGCGATTTTGCTGCTTCTTACCGCAAAGGTTTCGCATCTTAAAGACAAAAAGCCGGTCAGAACTAAAAACATTAAAGAGTTTGATAAGCTTTTTCTCGGCTTCATAAGGCGCTCGCGCGACGAGGAATTCTGGGTGGCTTTAATAAACGAGAAAAACGATATGGTGGAGATTAAACGGCTTGCCGTCGGAAATAATTGCCGTGTTGATATAAACGTAAGCGATATTATTACTTTTGCCGCATATCATAATGTCCGGCGTGTTGTGGTGGCACATACGCATCCCGATGGGAATAAGGTGGAAATATCCGAACAGGACAAGCGTGCGATAAAGTATATGGGTGATGCCCTTGAGGTCGTTGGAATCGAGCTTATCGGGCAGGTGATCGTTTCCGGAAGAAACGCTGAATTTTTCAAATATGAGCGAGAACGCTTATACTAATGCAAACATCATTATACAGCACAGTGCGCCTTGGCAAAGCTTACATATGAGATAACGGCGCATGGATATTCTGCTTTTCGACAGCACGGAAGCGCTCTGCATGTGGACGGATATCCCCGACCATCCCACTGCAAAAGCGCACATTAAATAACCTGCTTTTCCGCCAAGCTCACTGCATTTCCTTGCCGCGAGCGTAAGCTCACACAGAACTGCCGATATTGCTGAGGTCGTATCTCCGAAAAAACGGTTTGATACGATACACAGTGCATCTCCGACTACTGCGAAGAAAATGGCGAAGGTGCATATTTTGAATACGGTTTCGCCGCCGGCGGTTACCGAATGTGTAAGTATATCTGATATATGAGTCGAGGAAACGGTGCACTTTTTTATGCGTTGTGTGGAGTTACAGCTGCGGCGCTGAACGATACCTATTATAACGGCGGAGATTAGTTGACAGAAATACAGTTTAACTCCGAGGGCGGCATCAGAAAACAGCGATATTCCGATGGCTCCGATACAGAAGGCAGGGCTCGCATTGTTGGTAAAAGTAAGAAGTCGTTCTGCGCTTGATTTGTCTATAACTCCGGACATATAAAGCTCGTTTGTGCATATGGCGCCTATAGGGAAGCCGCCGAGCGAGCCGAGAATGACTGCATATGAGCATTGTTCATCTATT
>JAFQVU010000094.1 GCA_017407885.1 Clostridia bacterium | reverse complement strand
TCCCCTTGAGGGTAGTGAGGCGCAGCCGAATGTCGGCGCGGCAATGAATGATAGTCCGGTGGACTATCAGAACCGCGACGTGACCGAGCCACAGCGAGACGGGGACCGCCGAATGGCGGTGGATGAGGTGTTATCACAATATCCCGACTTCACCACCGTCGCACCTTACGCAAAGGAAGCAGTCACCGCCCTCATCGGTGCAGGACTTATAAACGGTAAGAATGGCAAAATTGCACCGACGGACTACACAACACGCGCAGAGGTAGCGGTTCTTCTGGGGCGCATACTTGATTATGTGAAGCAATAAGCAAAATGCAGAGGACAGTGGTTTTGGCTGTCCTCTGCAAATAGCGATGCAGGGAGAAAGATAATGCATTTTAATTTTGATAAGGAAATAATGAACACGGCGTATTCGCAGATAGGCCTTGCGCCGATAAATACGGCAGAGCATTTTCAGCTTGCCGCGCATCTCGGTTTTAATGCGCTTAAAGGCGACGTGCGCATAACAAAGGATAATAAGCTTGTTATGTGCCACGATGCCGGGATAACGCTTGACGAGAATGGGCGCATATGCAAGCTTGATAAAAATAACCGAATGCTTTTTGTTGATCTTACATATGATTATCTCAAAACTCTCGAATATGCTGCTGAATACGACGCGATGGGGCATTATGCCAAAGTGTGCGATTTTGACACATATGTCCGTATATGCAAAGAAAACGGCAAGCTCGTTTACATAACGCTGCGCAACAACAAAATTCCGGAGCTTGTGGAAGAGGTTATGAAAACGGTGAGAAAGTATCATGTTGAGGAAAGCTGTGTTATAAATTCATTCACGATAGAAACACTGCGCGAAGTGAGAAAATACAGCGATGCTATTCCGCTTTCGCAGGTGATATTGCACCGCGCACCGCTTACCCGCGAGGTTGTGGACAACGTCATACCGTTTAAAAACGGTATTGTAACGATGTTTATCTATCCGGAAAGCGACCCGATGAAATACTGGGAAGAATCGCGTGACGGAATAGAATATGCAAAGGCAAATAATGTGCCAATCCATATGGCGCAGGTCGGCTCTTACAAGGATTATTGTGAGATGATACGCCGTGGCGTTACGGGATTTCACATAACCCGTGCCTTTCTTCCGTATACGAGGACGGATGTTCAGTTTGCAATCCGCGTGGAAGACGGCAAGGCAAGCTTTGAAAATATTCTCGGCTCTGACAGAATGGCAGCGGACATTGAACAGACCGGTGGTGAGGTTTATATCCGCAACATCTGTAACGTAGGCAGTGGATACGGCTATGACGATGCACTTCCGCTTCTGTGGCTGAATAAACTGCCGTTTAATTTGAGCGCAAACTGTGCGGATGACCGTAATTGCAGTATCACGTTTGATGGCAAAGCTTTGCGCCTTGACACGAACGGACGCGATGGAATGTATTACATCAATGTAAATATATAACAAGGAAAGGATTTTTACAATGCAGAAGAATTACAAGAACCTGAAGGTTGCATATATCGGCGGAGGTTCACGCGGCTGGGCGTGGGGGTTCATGACCGATCTTGCTCAGGATAAGGATATGGGTGGCACGGTGTATCTGTATGACATAGATTTTGATGCCGCGAAGAAAAATGAAACGATTGGCAACAGCATAGAAATCGGTGATTGGTCATACCTCGCGTGCAATACGATAGGTGAGGCACTCGATGGCGCGGATTTTGTAATAATATCAATCTTTCCGGGAACGTTTGATGAGATGCATTCCGATGTGCATTATCCCGAAAAATACGGTATATATCAGTCTGTCGGTGACAGCGTAGGCCCCGGCGGGATTATCCGCTCGCTCCGTACTGTGCCGATGTTTGAAGAGTTTGGTGAAGCGATAAAAAAGTATTGCCCGGATGCTTGGGTTATCAACTATACGAACCCGATGAGCATCAGCATAAAGGCGCTTTATCGAGTTTTCCCGCAAATAAAGGCGTTCGGGTGCTGTCATGAGGTTTTCGGAACACAGGTTCTTCTTTCAAGAATGCTCGATAAGCTTTGTGGAATAAAGGATGTAAAGCGTGAGGAAATCAAGGTAAATCCGATAGGCGTAAACCATTTTACCTGGGTTACGTAAGCAAAGTACAAGAATACTGATTTGTTCCCCCTGTACCGCGAATTTGCGGTACAGCACCGTGAAAGCGGCTTTGACTTCAAGCAGGGTGAGAACCTCATAAATGACAAAGTAAGACACGGTGAGAAGGTTAAGTTTGATTTATTCCTTCGTTACGGAGTTATTGCCGCGGCGGGTGACCGTCACCTTGCGGAGTTCTGCCCGGGTGACTGGTATCTCAACAGTCCCGAACAGGTAGAAGGCTGGGGATTCGGGCTTACAACCGTTGATTGGAGACGAAACCAGCTTCGCGAGAGATTAGAGAAGAGCGCAAAGCTTCTCTCAGGAGAAATGAAGCCGGAGTTTAAGCCGACCGGCGAGGACGGATGCCGTCAGATGCGGGCGCTTCTCGGTCTTGATGACCTCATAACCAATGTAAATCTTCCAAACTACGGGCAAATTCCTAATTTGCCGATGGGTGCAATCGTTGAAACAAATGCGGTTTTCCGCGGTGACAGTGTAAAGCCGGTTTTTGCAGGCGAGATTCCGCAAGAGATTTATTCGCTTGTCTCACGCGCGTGCGGAAATCAGGTGTCGCTTGACGAGGCAATTGCCGAAAGAAGCTTAGATCTTGCATTCGCGGTTTTTGCAAACGACCCGCTGGTACGTTTGCCGATAGACAAGGCTCGTGAGATGTTTGACGGAATGGTAGCCAACACAGAAGAATACCTTAAAATGTATAAATAAAAAGCATACTGCGTTCGCTTTTGTGAACGCAGTATGCTTTTTTATTCAACAACTCACGCAAGTCTTACCGTGGCGGCGCATTTTCCGTCCGGACGCAGGACGATTACTTCAAGAGCATCGTCACATTTACGCTTGTAGAATGCAAGCTCATCTCCTTCATAGCACTGCGCTTTGAAGTTTATTTCAACATCGC
>JAFQVU010000093.1 GCA_017407885.1 Clostridia bacterium | reverse complement strand
TATGATATAACTCATAAGGATTCGGTATATACAAATTTCCCGCCATATACCGAAATGACTGCATCATCAGGTTTCCTTGACGGCGGAATTATCCGTGAGAGTCAGAATGAGGCACAGCTTGCCTATTTACGTGCAATCGGAAAAGAGACCGGAATGGATCCCATTATACGCATAATAGATGAAGATGTAAGTATAACTAATTTCCGCGGTGAGGAAACGAAAACGGTTTCATATAAAATTAGGACAAATAAATATTATGAAATCGGTGTTGTGTTGAGGGTGATGACTCCTGCTGAATTTGCCGACATACAGGAATATCAAAACAGAACGGGAGTGCAGGTTATTTATCCGTATGTAAAAAAAGAGGATATAGGCGGAATAGGCAGTTCGGCAAATATCTGGTACCGTGTCAGTGATTCAAAAGGAACGCCGGTATATGATGAGAGGGGAGAGCTTATCCCGTCATATTCTTCCGATAAAGCATCTGAGGGGATGGAATATAACAGCCTGCGCATCGCTGGGGATGACGGAAGCTATATCTACAGTGTAGGAAAGGGCGGTGCAATAGAGTGCCGTGTATGTTACTATAACTACTATAAATATGTAAATGGTTTTTCCCCGATGTATATTCTCGGTACGAATTCTCTCGGACAGGATCTTTTTTCTGCGATCGGTATAGGCGCGCGGTTTTCGCTTGTGTTTGCACTTATTGTATCGGCGATAAATCTAACGATAGGCGCGATTTACGGAGCGATACAGGGATATTACGGCGGTGTGACAGACTTGCTTCTTGACCGTGTTGCCGATATTTTATCGGGAATGCCGTTTATAGTTGTGGCGACTCTTTTTTCGCTTCATCTTGCACAGAGGGTAGGGACAGTCGTGTCGTTCCTATTCGCATTTGTGCTTACCGGATGGATATCAATGGCATCGCTTACAAGAAAGCAGTTCTATAGGTATAAAGGCCGCGAATTCGTGCTTGCGGCACGCACGCTCGGAGCATCTGACAGACGGCTTATGCTCGCTCATATATTCCCCAATTCGCTCGGAACGCTTGTTACCGGATGTGCGCTTGTAATTCCGAGCGTCATTCTTTCGGAAACTACTTTGACGTATCTTGGTATTATAAATCTTACCGATTTCGTTGGTACGAGCCTTGGAACTCTGATGTCGCAAGGACAAACATCCATGACGACATCTCCCCATGCAATGCTGTTTCCTGCGCTTTATTTTTCACTGCTTCTTATTTCATTCAATTTGTTCGGAAACGGTCTTCGGGATGCATTCAATCCTCAAACGAGAGGAGTTGCGGATTAATGGAACGCATACTTTCAGTTGAAAATCTTACGGTATCATTTAAATCTAAAGGTGCTAAAGTGCAGGCAGTACGTGATATAAGCTTTGATTTGGGGCGCGGAGAAACGCTTGCGATAGTCGGCGAATCGGGTTCGGGAAAATCAGTGACGAGCAAGGCGATACTCGGTATTCTTGCTGGAAATGCGGTGGTTGAAAGCGGTGCGGTATCGTATGACGGGAGAGATATTTTAAAGCTTTCGGAAAAAGAGATGTGCCGCCTTCGTGGTGATAAGATTGCCATGGTTTTTCAAGATCCTATGTCGAGTCTAAACCCCATAGTTAAGGTAGGCAAACAGATCACCGAGGCGATGATTTTAAAGGGAAAGATAAAGAAATCGGAGGCGAAGGAACGTGCCGTTAGACTTATGGAAGAGGTCGGCATTCCCGAGGCGCGTCGCAGATACAATCAATATCCGTTTGAATTTTCGGGCGGCATGCGGCAGAGAATCGTAATTGCTATTGCACTCGCCGCCGATCCGGAGATACTGATATGCGATGAGCCGACTACCGCGCTTGACGTTACGATACAGGCGCAGATACTTGAACTTTTAAGCCGCCTTAAACGCGAGCGTGGTTTATCGGTGATTTTTATAACCCACGATCTCGGCGTTGTTGCCAATGTCGCCGACCGGATAGCGGTAATGTATGCCGGAAAAATAATCGAGACCGGTAAGGCAGAGGAGATATTTTACAGCCCTGCACCTCCGTATACGTGGGCACTGCTTGCATCTGTCCCTGACCTTGATACAAGCGACACACTCGAAGCAATACCCGGTATTCCGCCCGATATGACTGCACCGCCGATAGGTGACGCTTTTGCGCCTCGAAACAAGTACGCGATGAAAATAGATTTTGAAATGATGCCGCCTATGTTTAAAATATCCGATACGCACAGCGCGGCTACATGGCTGCTTCATGTGGATGCACCCAAGATCGAGCCGCCGAGGATAATATCAGATCGCGTAAGGCGTATGAAGAAGATGCGAGGTGATATGAGTGGAGAGGGGTGAGGTACTGCTTCGGGCAGAGCATCTATGCAAGTATTTTAAAGTCGGCAGGGAAGAGCTTCGCGCGCTTGATGATGTCAGCTTTGAGATACGGCGCGGTGAGGTGTTCTCGCTTGTCGGAGAATCCGGATGCGGCAAGACTACCGCTGGACGGACAATAATTAAGCTGTATGAGCCGACTTCGGGCGATGTGTGGTTCGACGGCGTACGTATCTGCGCAGGTACCCGCTCATACCGCGATGCGATAAAAAACGCCCGCGCTAAATATCATGACGAGCTTGCAAAGGCTGCAAATGATAGTGAGCGCAGACGGTTAAAGTATGAGCTTGAGCGAGCAATAGTCGATAACCGCAGTGCTATTGCATCGGCGGTGCGTGATGAACGTAAAAATCATTCTGTCGCAAGACGGATACAGATGATATTTCAGGATCCGACCTCGTCGCTTGATCCGCGTATGACCGTTCGTGAAATAATCGCAGAGGGACTGAAAATAAGAGGCGAGCGTGATCGGAAAGTGATAAACGAAAAGGTGTATAAAACCCTTGCGCTTGTTGGACTTCTTCCCGAGCACGCCGGACGGTATCCACACGAATTTTCGGGTGGTCAACGTCAGCGAATCGGTATAGCACGGGCTATTATAATGGAGCCTGAACTTATTATAGCAGATGAGCCGGTCTCAGCGCTTGACGTATCCATACAGGCGCAGGTTATCAATCTTCTTAATGATCTTCGCAGAGATCTCGGACTTACGATATTATTCGTTGCGCACGATTTGTCGGTGGTAAAGTATTTTTCCGACCGTATAGGGGTTATGTATTTCGGAAAGCTTGTCGAGCTTGCCGATGCTGATGAACTGTTCACGAACCCTCTGCATCCGTACACGCGCTCACTGCTGTCAGCAATACCACTGCCTGATCCGATATATGAGCGCGGGCGTAAAAGAATAATATACGAGCCTGATAAGGTACACGATTATGCGGTATATAAACCGTCTTTCTGTGAGATATCAAACGGGCATTTCGTTATGTGCAACGACGTCGAATATGCAAAATATCGTGAGGTGACTAAACAATGAGGACGTGGATGAAATATCTACGTGATATTTTAGTCGGGGCAGGGGCGTTTTTG
>JAFQVU010000092.1 GCA_017407885.1 Clostridia bacterium | reverse complement strand
TCTCGGGCGACGTGGAGATGCACCGCCAACTGTTGAATCTCTACCTCGACAAAGTGGTCGTCTATAACGATCACATCGAGTTCTACCTCAACACACTTCCTGCAGATATCCTCCGCGGCGAGATCGACCGCTCCCTCGGCATCGGCGAGGACGAAACATTGGTCGAGCATATGATGCGATGCGAGCCGCAGATCATGGATGCGATGCGGAAGCTTGCAGGCAAAGGCGAAAACAAGAACGGAGCTGTCACCGATTCGGGTGGCAGCTCCGATTTACATAGAAAAAAGGCTGATAAATCAGCCAAAAATGCCGAATTATCAACCTTTATTGGTGGAGGCGAGGGGAATCGAACCCCTGTCCGAAAACTCATCGATATAGCCTTCTCCGGGTGCAGCCGATTATTTAGAATTCCCTCGTCTTAGCGCCAAACGGCAGGCTCAAAGACAAGGTAGCACTTTTGTGCATGGCAGCGTCAAGTGCGAAAGGGCTGCTCACGTTCACTGCTGAATGATGCCCGAGCGGAAGCCGCAGTACTCAACCGGCGGACAGCTGCACTTAGGCAGCAGCTAATTCAGTATTAGCGTTTAATTTTAAGATTGCCAATTTTAAAGAGATCAGGCGTCTCTACCCGCTTACTATATGTCAAAATCCCCGTCGAAACCTTTACGCCCCCATATTGGCGCCGATAAAACGGCGGTTATACGAAAGTCACAGTGAACGACGCGTAAAATTAATACCCATCGTAACTCTTCGACTTCATTGCACGCTCGATATCGCGTCCAGACTGCCTTGCCGCCTCGGAATCGCGCTTATCGTACAGCTTCTTACCCTTGCAGAGACCGACCTCAATCTTCACACGAGAGCCGCGGAAGTACATCGACAGCGGTACAAGCGTCAACCCCTGCTGCGTTACCAAGCCAAGCAGCTTGTTTATCTCCTTCTTGTGCATCAGGAGCTTGCGTATCCTCATGGGATCCTTGTTAAAGATGTTGCCCTGCTCGTATGGGCTTATGTGCATACCCGACACGAACAGCTCTCCCTTGTCCACGTAACAGTACGAATCCTTGAGATTTACCTGTCCGCGGCGTATGGATTTAACCTCTGTACCAAACAGCTCAATACCTGCTTCGTATGTCTCCATGACGAAATAATCATGGCGTGCTTTTTTATTTGGAGCGATAAGCTTTGTTCCGCTTTTATCCGCCATGTCATCACGTCCTTTCTCTGATAGGTGAATATTATTATACCATGAAACAAAAATGCTTGCTTGCAATGGCATTTTTGCGAAGCCGACAATAGCACAACCGCGTAAAGCGCGGCACGGCGAAGCCGTAAAGACCTGCGAAGCAGGGAGTGCTGTGCATATTATACCACAGATTTATAAACAAATCAAGAACTGTATGTAAGATTATTTGACTATAATCAAATTTTCATGCAAATTACCGCTATATAAAAGCGGATTTGCGGCACAAAATCTTGCTAATATATTGAAATATTCATAAATTCGTGATATCATAATAAGGTAAGAAGATTTATAATACACTCGGAGGACACAAAAATGGTAGAACTCATACACGGCGGCGCTTACCTCATAGATTCAAATACGATCATCGAGGACGGTGCCGATGCTGCGGCACAGCTCAAAGCGCTCGGCAAGAACGGTATCTCAAAGGAAGATGCCAAGAAAAACACTATAGCGTACGGTATTCTCACCGCACACAACACCTCGGAAAGTAAAGACGAGCTGAAAATCAAATTCGATGCTATGGCATCGCATGATATAACATATGTCGGTATCATTCAGACTGCTCGTGCAAGCGGTCTTGAAAAATTCCCGATCCCCTACGTGCTCACAAACTGTCACAACAGCCTTTGCGCTGTCGGCGGTACTATCAACGAGGATGACCACGTGTTCGGTCTGTCTGCCGCGCAGAAATACGGCGGAATCTACGTCCCTGCCCACATCGCGGTTATCCACTCGTATATGCGCGAGATGATGAGCGGCTGCGGACGTATGATCCTCGGCTCTGACAGCCACACACGCTACGGTGCACTCGGTACAATGGCTATCGGTGAAGGCGGTCCCGAGCTTGTAAAACAGCTCCTCTGCCGTACCTACGATATCAAACGTCCCGACGTTATCGCCGTACATATGACAGGTAAGCCGAAAGTAGGCGTTGGTCCGCAGGACGTTGCGCTCGCTATTATCGGCGCGGTATTTAAGAACGGTTTTGTTAAAAACAAGGTGCTCGAATTTGTCGGCGACGGCATCGCGAACCTTCCGATCGAATTCCGCAACGGCATCGACGTTATGACTACCGAGACCACCTGCCTCTCGTCT
Source organism: Clostridia bacterium (assembly GCA_017407885.1). Next base: position 11,294 of record JAFQVU010000092.1, on the reverse strand, counting down.
ATCTGGGTAACAGATGACGAGACCAAGCGTTACTTCGATCTCCACGGCAGATCCGATGCTTACAAGAAGTTGGCACCTGCCGATATCGCTTACTACGACGGAGTTGTAAAGGTCGATCTTTCGCGCGTTGAGCCGATGATCGCTCTTCCCTTCCATCCGTCGAACACATACACCGTCCGTAACCTTATTGACAACGCGCAGGACATTCTCCGTGAATGTGAGCTGAGCGTTTCCGAGCAGCTTGACAACCCGAACATCAAGCTCTCGCTGACAGACAAGATCACCAAAGACGGCATCAAGGTCGATCAGGGTGTTATCGCAGGCTGTGCCGGCGGTACATTTGATAACCTCGTTGCGGCGGCTGATATCCTCGCAGGTCATTCCACCGGCTGCGGTGCGTTCAATCTTTCCGCATACCCGGCAAGCCAGCCGGCGTACATCGAGCTTGTACGCAACGGCGCGGCGGCAAAGCTGATGGAAGCAGGTGTAACTCTGCGTACTGCGTTCTGCGGTCCCTGCTTCGGCGCGGGCGATGTACCTGCAAACGGCGGTCTTTCTATCCGTCACTCCACAAGAAACTTCCCGAACCGCGAAGGCTCAAAGCCGGGTAACGGTCAGATTGCGGCAGTTGCGCTCATGGACGCACGCTCCATCGCCGCAACCGCGAGAAACGGCGGTATCCTCACCCCCGCGACCGAGATAGATGTTGATTACACAACCCCGAACTACAAGTTCGATTCGACTGTATATGACCACCGCGTATACCGCGGCTTCGGCAAAGCTGACACTGCGGCTGAACTCAAGATAGGCCCGAACATCGCAGACTGGCCCGTAATACCGGCGCTGACCGAGGATCTGCTTCTCCGCGTGGCATCGGTCATCACCGACCCCGTAACCACCACCGACGAGCTTATCCCCTCGGGCGAGACCTCGTCCTACCGTTCAAATCCGCTGAAACTCTCCGAATTCGCCCTCTCCCGTAAAGATCCGGCATATGTCGGCAGAGCGAAGGAAGTGCAGAAGTTTGAGAAGGCACGCGAGGCTGGCGAGGACACCGCATCGGGCGAGCTTGCGGACGTATTTGCTAAAATCCGCGAGATAAAGCCGACTGTCGATGCGAAGAATGTCGGCATCGGAAGCGTCGTTTACGCAAACAAGCCGGGTGACGGCTCGGCACGTGAGCAGGCGGCATCCTGTCAGAAGGTACTCGGCGGCTGGGCTAACATCGCCATTGAGTACGCTACCAAGCGTTACCGCTCCAACCTCATCAACTGGGGTATGCTCCCGTTCCTCTTCGATAATGCAGACGATTTCGCTGTCGGCGACCACATTTACGTACCGGGGGTACGCGCTGTCGTCGAAGCGGCGAAGTACGAGTTTGAGGCTTACATCATCAAGGCTGACGGCAGTGTTAAGCCGATCACTCTTAAAATGGGCGAGCTGACAGACGACGAGCGCACAATCATACTCTGCGGATGCCTTATCAACTACTACAAGGCAGGAAACTGACGTGAAGAATCCCGAAACGGTACTCTACGCCATCAAGGAAACCAGCGTTTATATGATGAGCATCGTCATTGTGACGCGCGAGGATAATGTGATAGTCATTGACGGCGGGCGGACGGAAGATTTCCCGAGCCTTGTTGACTGTATCGGAGGCCGTCACATCTCGGCGTGGATACTGACGCATGCGCATGAGGATCACATCTCGGGACTGGTCCACGAGCTTGAAAAGAACGGCGGAAGGGATTTCGATATAGATACGATATATTATAACTTTCCCCCGTATGACGAGCTTATAAACAACCGCAATGTGCCCGACTACGACTATTTCCGCCGCGATCTTAACGAAATGCTCCCTGCGTGGAACGCGGTTCTGCCGAAAATCAAGGACAAGACGCATATTGTTTCCCAGGGCGAGTCAATAATGATTGATGAAGTGAAGATAGACTTCATTTTCACCTACCACGAGGGTATCTACTCAAACTTTATCAACGACTCCTCGCTTGTGTTTAAGCTGATAACACCAAACAAAACGGTGCTTTTCCTCGGTGACCTCGGCGCGGAGGGGGGAGACATGCTCTTCCGTGAATCAAGGCATCTTTTAAAGGCGGATATCGTGCAGATGGCGCATCACGGACACATGAATGTCGGCATGGAGGTCTATGCCGAGATAATGCCCGAGGCGTGCATCTGGTGCTGCCCCGAATTTCTCTACAATGAATCAGAGATTCCCGAATACATCTCGAACACCGAAAAGCTCAAGCGGATGCGGCGTCTGCGTCTCTACGGCGCGGGGCTGACACGCAAGTGGATGGATATTCTCGGCGCAAAGACACATTATGTAACCAAGGACGGCACGCAGAGAATCGTGCTGTAATATAAAAACGGAGGTAACCCACAATGAAATTCAAGGATATGCCCTATGAGCGCGTTGATCTTGAAGCGCTCGGCAAGGAGCTTGATGCTCTGACTGCAAAGGTGCAGAATGCAAAAGACGCGGACACCGTTATCGAAGCAGTACGCGAGCAGGAGAAATTAAGCGTTCACGCGCAGACCATGATCTCGCTCGTTCATGTACGCAACTCCATCGACACACGCGATGAATACTACTCCGCGGAGAAGGAATTCTACGACACAAATCTTCCCGCATTCCAGGCACACTCGCAGAATTTTGCACTTGCGATCTACAATTCACCCTTCCGCGCAGAGGTTGCCAAGGTAGTCGGCGAGCTGATGTTTATTAATCTTGAAATGTCGCTCAAGACCTTCTCTCCCGAGGTAATCGAGGAGCTTGGTATGGAAAACAAGCTCGTGAGCGAGTATCAGAAGCTCATCGCTTCGGCGAAGATCGAGTTTGACGGCAAGACACTCAATATCTCACAGCTCGGTGCGTATAAGGAAAATCCCGACCGCGAGGTGCGCCACGCGGCGTACAAGGCGGAGAGCGGCTTCTATATGTCCCACGCAGAGGAGCTTGACCGCATTTTTGACGAGCTTGTTAAGGTGCGCACGGCCATCGCAAAGAAGCTCGGATTCAAGAACTTTACCGAGCTTGCGTATCTGCGCCGCACACGTAACTGCTACAATCCCGAAATGGTTGCGAATTTCCGCCGTCAGGTCGTTTCCGACCTCGTTCCGATCGTAAAGGAACTGAAGCGCCGTCAGGCGGAGCGCATCGGACTCACCCCCGAGACCATGTGCATCTACGATGATCCGTTCAGCTTCAAGGAAGGCAATCCGAAGCCGATGGGTACGCCCGATGACATCATGGCGGCAGGCAAGCAGATGTACGAGGAAATGTCTCCCCAGACTGCGGAATTTATCAATTTCATGTACGACAACGAGCTTCTCGACCTCGTTGCCAAGGAAGGCAAGGCGGTCGGCGGTTACTGCACCGAGTTCCCCGAATACAAGGCGCCGTTCATCTTCTCGAACTTCAACGGCACATCGGGCGACGTTGACGTGCTCACACACGAAGCAGGTCACGCATTTGCGGCGTATACCACACGTGATTTCGAGTTCATGGACACCGCACAGCCGACGATGGAATCGTGCGAGTGTCACTCGATGTCAATGGAATTTTTCGCGTGGAAGTGGCTTAACCTCTTCTACGGTGACGACACCGACAGAGCGAAGTATATGCACCTCGAATCCGCGCTAATCTTCATCCCATACGGCTGTATGGTTGACCACTTCCAGCATATCGTGTACGACAATCCCGAGCTTACCCCTGCACAGCGTCACGAGGAATGGCTGAAGCTCGAGGCTATGTACCGTCCGTACATGCAGTTCGGCGATGTCGAGTTCTACGGCAGCGGACGCGGTTGGCAAAGACAGCTCCACATCTACCATTATCCCTTCTACTACATCGACTACTGCCTTGCGCAGACAGTCTCGCTCGAATTCTGGAGTATGTCGCAGAAAGATTACGCAGATGCGTGGGAGCGCTACTACAAGTTCGTCTGCGAGGGCGGCAAGAAGACCTTTGTCGGACTCTGCGAGGTTGCGGATATCGGTGTTCCCTTTGAGGACGGTGCTCTGAAGAGCATCGCCGAGACCGCTGTAGATTATCTCAAATAAAACAGCATACAAAAAGGACGAGGATTAATCCTCGTCCTTTTAATTTTGTTTATTCTGCGGCTTCTTCCTTGACAACCGCAATCGAAAGCTCGCCGAGTGCCTTCATGTCGGGAAGCGCGGGTGCGCCCGTCATAAGCTCGGAAGCGTTCTGCACCTTGGGGAATGCGATAACATCACGGATATCGTCGAGTCCGAGTGCAAGCATGCACAGACGGTCGAAGCCGAACGCCATACCTGCGTGCGGCGGTACGCCGTACTTGAACGCGTCGAGTAAGAAGCCGAACTTCTCGTTCGCCTCTTCCTTGGTAAGTCCGAGCAGATCGAACATCTGCGATTGTATCTGGGCATCGTGAATACGCACCGAACCGCCGCCAAGCTCGTAACCGTTGAGCACGATATCATACGCCTTCGCGCGGATCTTACCGGGATCGGTGTCAACATATACGAGATCCTCTGCCATCGGCATGGTGAAGGGATGATGCTTTGCGTAGTAGCGTCCGTCGTCCTCGTCGTATTCGAGGAGCGGGAATTCGGTAACCCACAGGAACTTGTAGTCATCGGACTTGGTGATTCCGAGTCTCTTTGCGATCTCACAGCGGAGTGCGCCGAGCGAATCGTAAACAACGCTGTTCTTGTCGGCAACGATGAAGATAATATCGTTCTCACCCGCGCCGAGCTTGTTAAGCACCGCCGCATTTTCTTCGTCGGTGAGGAACTTCGCATAGGACGAAGAAACCTCGCCGTTAACATTCTTGTACCATGCAAGTCCCTTTGCTCTGTAGGATTTAACGAAGTTCGTGAGCGAATCGATCTCCTTGCGCGAGAATTTCGCCGCCTCGCCGTCAATGACGATAGCGCGTACAGACCCACCGTTTGCGATGGTATCAGCGAACACTTTGAATCCGCAGTTTGCGAGCACGTCGGAAATATCGCGAAGCTCATATCCGAAACGCATATCGGGCTTGTCCGAGCCGAAACGATCCATAGCCTCGGCATAGGTCATTCGAAGGAAGGGAGTGGGCAGGTCAACGCCGAGGAATTCCTTCCACAGACGCACGATGAACTTCTCGTTCATCTCCATAACATCGTCCTCGGTAACGTAGGACATCTCGAGGTCGATCTGGGTGAATTCGGGCTGACGGTCAGCGCGAAGATCCTCGTCACGGAAGCAGCGTGCGATCTGGATGTAACGGTCAAATCCGGAAAGCATCAGAAGCTGCTTATAGAGCTGAGGGGACTGCGGCAGAGCGTAGAACTTGCCGGGATGTACACGGCTGGGCACAAGATAGTCACGCGCGCCCTCGGGAGTCGGCTTGATAAGGCAGGGAGTCTCAATCTCGAGGAAACCGTTCTCCATGTAGTAGTCACGGACGATCTTCGCTATCTTGCTTCTTGCGATTATATTGCTTGCAAGGTCGGGACGGCGAAGATCAAGATAACGGTGCTTCAGGCGAAGCTCCGGCTTAACGTCGCTGTTCTCGACGATCTCAAAGGGCGGAGTCTGCGCGGTGGAGAATATCTTTAATTCATCAACCGCAACCTCGATCTCGCCGGTGGGAATATTCTTATTTATCGCGCCCTCACCGCGCGCACGGACTGTACCCTTTGCCAAGATCGAAAATTCCGAGCGCAGGGTAAACGCAGTATCAAACACCGCTCTGTCGGTGTTGTCATCAAATGCTAACTGAATAATTCCGGAGCGGTCACGCAGGTCAACGAAGATAAGACCGCCAAGGTCACGCTGACGCTGTACCCATCCCATAAGGCAGACCTGCTTGCCGATATCCTTTGCGGACAATTCTGCAACATAGCAGGTACGTTTATCATTGTTTGTAAGTTGTGCTCCCATTGTTTTAATTCCTTTTTTAATAAATTTTATAAAGAGTCCTCGACACTCCCCCGCGCGACAAGCGCTCCGACGGGGCGCCCGGACTCATAAAAGGTCGGCAGGGGCGATGTCAATGTCTCGTTTTACCCTATATGACACAGCCTTCACCTCAAAATTCAAAATTCTCTTTATATTATAACAAATCCCGCGCAATTTTGCAATAGCCTTTAAAAGATTTTCCTCTCATTACCAAAAATATCCCGATGCCTCGAATTGTCGAAAAGCGCCGCCACTTTTGCTTTACTTATACTCTATTATGTGGTAAAATAATATTGTAATTACATACCGGTATGCAGATACAAATCTTCATAGGAGTATCTGTAAGTCATGGACAAAAAATTAATTGAAATGATTAAGTCCTCTGTTTTTTACTGCAGAAAGCTGCTTGATAATGACAGAGAATTTGAATGCTGCGTTGTGATGATGCCCCTACCCGAATATAACTGCTGCACGTACAATTTCACCCTCGCTCTGACCTCATGCGGTAAATTCGACTGCGAAACGCTTATTGATGTCACAACGGACATAGGCAAAGCCGAGCGCATATTCGATACTCTCTGCCGTGGGAACGTCTATCCGTGCCACCTTTTTGACGTCGTATCTGACCTCATCGCGTAGCTATTTTATAATACCGCCGCCGATTACGACCTCATCCGAGTACAGCACCACCGACTGTCCGCGTGTCAGCGCCCTCTGTGGGCTATCGAATTCGAAATGCAGCTCGTCCTCGCCCGTCTGCACGACCGTGGCGAGCGCTTCCTTCGCGCTGTAGCGTACCTTTGCGGTAACGCGAAGCGGTGCATCTATTTTAGGAACGGCAATCAGGTTAATATCTTCTGCGTACAGCTCGCGTGAGAAAAGCAACTCCTCATCCCCGAGCGTGACAGTGTTGTTTTCAGGATCGATTCGGCTGACGAAAATCGGTCGTCCGAGCGCTATTCCAAGTCCCTTGCGCTGACCTATCGTGTAGCGGATAAGCCCCTTATGCTTGCCGAGAATCTTTCCGTCCGAGTCGATGAAATTGCCCGGCTCGGGAATCTTTTTTGAATATCGCTCAATGAAACCCGCATAGTCACCGTCCGGCACAAAGCAGATGTCCTGACTGTCGGGTTTATTTGCGTTTATAAAGCCTTGTGCCTCGGCTATCTCGCGCACCTCATCCTTGGAAAGCGCACCGAGCGGAAGGATTGTACGTGATAACTGTTCCTGCGTCAACGCCCACAAAACGTAGGTCTGATCCTTGCTCATATCAGCGGAACGCTTGAGAAGCATCCGTCCCGATGCGCTGTCCCACTCGACACGCGCATAGTGTCCCGTGGCGATATGCGTGCACTCCATGAGATCCGCACGAGTCAGAAGCTGGCGCCATTTGATGAAGCGGTTACAGTCGATACACGGGTTGGGCGTACCGCCTGCCTCGTAAGTGGCAACAAAGCGGTCAATGACCTTCTCCTTGAAATTATCGCTGAAATTGAAGACGTAGTGCTCCATACCAAGCCGAGTCGCGACGCTTCGCGCGTCCTCGACATCGGTGAGTGAGCAGCAGGTCTTATCAAGATCAAGGTGTATATCCTCGTTTGAAAACAGCTTGAGCGTGACGCCAACACAGTCCTCGCCCTGCGATTTTATTAAATAAGCCGCGACAGAGCTGTCAACTCCGCCGCTCATGGCTGTCAGTATACGTTTTTTCATCTGTCCCTCCTCTTGTAGGGTCTTTTTTTATTATACCACAAACCGTACAGCATGTCAAGAAAGAATGCCCCCTGCCGGTCCGCGCCGAAATATAAAAGCGTACTGCACGCAGGATCACGTGCAGTACGCTCATTATTATCATAATTTTCAATCAAAATACACTGTTTTTCCGGTACGTGCCGATTCATATATCGCATTAACAATGCGCACACTCTTTATAGCTTCCATCGGCAGTATCTGCGGATCAACACCGTTAATCACTGCATCGACCATGTTCTGTACCATCGATGCATGACCCGTGACAAGAGTCGGATCCTCGCGCTCGGCAATTCTGTTTCCTCCACCATAGCGCTCAAGCATCTCCTCTTCTTCCTCTTCCTCGTCCTGGGCATCACGAAGCTTCCAACGCTTTAATATATCCGCATCGGCTTCGATAGTACCGCCGGTTCCGTACAGCTGTATATCCGTGCTGATTCCTGGATATGCACAGGTCGTTGAAACAAAGGTTGCCGCCGCGCCGTTTTTAAAGGTAACAACCGATGCCGTCATATCCTCTGTCTCGATATCGTGGTTATAAATACCCATTGTCGAATGAACGCTTTTCACGTCGCCCATTAACCACTGCATAAGATCGACCGTATGTACCGCCTGATTCATGAGCGATCCGCCGCCGTCCATACTCCACGTCCCGTGCCACCCCTCATAGTAATGCGCATCGCGGTACCACTTCACCGCAAAAGTCGCAAGAACCATTTTACCGAGTCGTCCGGCATCAAGTGCTTCCTTGATCGGCTTCATAACCGCATTGTTGCGGTTTTGGTGAATAACTCCGACTGTCATTCCGGTGCGAACACGCGCTTGCTCAATCTTTAATGCCGCCTCAACGGTGATATCAATTGGCTTTTCGACAAGTACATGCTTCCCTGCCTCCATAGCTCGAATCGCAAAATCCGAGTGCATAGCGCTCGGCAGGCAGATACTGATTATATCTATTTCGGAGTCCCCGAGCATCTCATCGAAATCAAAATAAGTCTTGGTGCCCGGGTATTCATCTACTACCTTCTGAAGCTTTTCCTCGACAAGATCGCAAACAGCGACAAGCTCACATTTATCATACCTCGCCGCCGCACTCACATGTGCCGTACCAACGCCGAGTCCGACTACCGCGTAGCCGATTTTTCCGTTCTTCATTATAGGTCTCCTTGGAACATCATTATGCATAAATATAGTATTATAATTATACTACCTAATTCCGGAAAAGTAAATAGTTTTGCGAAAAAATGGCGATATACTACACATGAGCGGCTTTTTTGACAAAAAAGTTAAACTGAATCTGCGGTATATGCTTTTGTTTACTTTAACTTTGAGGTGAATTTGTATTTTTCGTGGGAGATTCTCCGAGCATCCCAACAAACAATTTAAATCTTAAACAACATCAGTTTCGGTTTCAATATATTCCTGCTCGCCAACAATAGCCATAAGCTCCTCTCGTGTCTGCAGCTCATCATATGTAGAATATCTCACATGAATAATATCCCCTTCGTCTATTGCCTTTGTTCCGTGCTCATCAACCTCGACACCATGATTCTCACCGTGTTTTAACGACAGTACAAAAAGATTAGCAGGCCAGAATATATCGCGTATCTGCTTACCGATTGCAAATGAGTCTTTTTGCACAGTTATAAAGGTGTCTATAACCTTCAGTTCTTTGACGCGGTTTTGCTTTTCTATTCGGTTGTCAAGAACACTGTCGTTAATCGACGTTACCTCGAATATTTCAGTTATTATAAACGCCGCCGCCGAGACGGTTATCACATAAAATATGTTATTGTAGCAGGAAAGTGCCTCAATTGCAAAAACAATGGCTGTAAGCGGCATTTTCATCATTGCCGATATGCAAGCGGTGATACCCAGTACAAGTATTAACGGATAATATTCCCCGCCCATACCGGGGATTAATTCCAGAACCCTGCCGAGAATCGCCGAGAAAACCGCACCGAGTGCAAGTATAGGCAAAAATATACCGCCGGTTATGCGATTTGAGTTAGCACTAAGCGTGAGGGACGAGCGAACAAGCAATATGAGAACCAACATATATGCGGAAATTTTGCCGTCAAAAAGCGTCAAAATTAATTCATGTCCTGTCGATATAAATGAGAACGAACATACTCCAAGCAGTAAGGTCGCGAGAAAGACGAAAAATATTTTAAGTGCGTGCGGCAGTTTTTCCGTCGTTTCATTCCAAAATTTATTTAACAGCTTATAGTATTTAAGAAAGAGAACCGCAAAAAGTCCGACTGCGATTCCGATTACTACCGGAATCCAAATATGCTTCACCGTGAGCGTTGGCAGAGAAAGTGAGGGGAACAGCGATGCACTCACGCCGAGTAACGGCGAGAGAATCTGCGCGGTAAGATGAGAGAAGACAACCGACGTTGCGGAGACTATCATTATCATCGGCGATATGCGTTGATGCGCTTCTTCGATACCGAATAACATTCCGGATATCGGCGCTCCTGTGGCAATCGAAAATCCTGCACATGCGCCGCCTGTCATTGCGTATCTGTCCCACGCGCGGTGTTTTTTTGCAAGACAGGCAATGCTGCCTTTTCCGACCGCGGTACCCATTTGGACGGATGGTCCCTCATTTCCAAGCGGTACCCCGATAAGAAATGAGACAAGCGAGAGAAAAAACACGCCTATAAGATTACGCAGCCAATGAAATGAAATAATACCGCGCAGAATACCGATAGATGTCGGTATTCCGCCCCCCTGCAGGTTGGAGCTTTTTCTATAAAAAAACGCAAAAAGCAATGCAACACCAAACAAAAGTGCAGCTATTATGGGAATAAGATATACCTGGCCGCGCAGATAAGCATATCCGATTTCCGAAAAATGTATAATATGCTTTGCGCATAATTTATAAAGCATAATAATAGCCGCACTCAAAATTCCGGTAAGCGAACCGAAGATGAACGCGGGGAAGATTAAGTTTATAAAATATTGCTTTCGCGTTTTTTCAGTGGTTTTCATAACTTTTAACGTCTCCTTCCTCAAGCGGTCCAACGCCGTAAAAGGTTGCTTCAACAATTTGTCTGTGATTTTTTATAAGTCTGCTGCTTTGTCTTGATAAAAAGCAAAAACGGTCTAAAAATAGACCGTTTTTGTTGGTGGACCATCAGGGACTCGAACCCCGGACCGACCGGTTATGAGCCGGTTGCTCTAACCAACTGAGCTAATGGTCCAAACAAATTGACAGGTACAGGCGCGGTGCCTGCACCTGTCGTTTGGCTCCCCCTGCTGGGCTTGAACCAGCGACATCATGATTAACAGTCATGCGCTCTACCGACTGAGCTAAGGAGGAATAAGAGAAAAGAGAAAGATAAAGTTGGCGTTGACCTATTTTCCCGGGTCGCTTCCGACCAAGTATTTTCGGCACAGTTGAGCTTAACTTCCGTGTTCGGAATGGGAACGGGTGGACCCTCAACGTTAGAAACACCAACTAAATCTGATATAGGCTTTTCTTTTAGAAAAGCTTGTGTCAGCAATGACCTATCTTTCCGGGTCGCTTCCAACCAAGTATTTTCGGCACAGTTGAGCTTAACTTCCGTGTTCGGAATGGGAACGGGTG
>JAFQVU010000091.1 GCA_017407885.1 Clostridia bacterium | reverse complement strand
GTTGCGGCGGCGGCAAAGCTTTGCTATGCAAAGAGCGATATCAATACCCTAACGGAAAATCTTACTCCCGAAAAAGTTGAAAGCTTCCTGAAAATGCTCGAGGATCTCGGACATGAATCCCCAGTCGAGCATGCAAGCTTCACATTTGGAATTGAGGGCGTTTCGCGTGCGCTTCTTGCACAGATCACACGTCATCGCATCGCATCCTTCTCTGTTCAGAGTCAGCGCTATGTCTCGAAAACCGATTTCTCATACATCATCCCGCCGGAGATTGATGCAATTCCCGAAGCGCGAGAGGAATTCATCGCCGCGATGGAAGAGGATGCACGCCACTATGAAAGTCTGCGTGAAAAACTGATGGCACGCCATCTTGAAGCTAATCTTGCCGCAGGCATGAATGAATCCGAGGCAAGGCGCGCCGCCGAGAAAAAGGCGAATGAAGACGCGCGCTTTGTTCTTCCTAACGCTTGCGATACACGTATCATCATGACAATGAACGTCCGCTCACTTCACAATTTCTTCCGTCTTCGCTGCTGCAATCGTGCACAGTGGGAGATACGCGAACTGGCGCTTGCAATGTTAAAGGAAGTCCGCGAGGCTTGTCCTCTGCTCTTTGGACGTGCAGGACCATCCTGCCTGTGGGGAGCTTGCTCCGAGGGAGCATATTCCTGCGGCAAAGTTGCCGAAATCAGACGTGAGCTCAGATGAGAGAAGCAGATAAACTTGCAATCGGAGAAAATCTGATATTCGAGGGAATGACCTCGATACGAGCGGTCATTTCGTCAATCGAATCGGGGAAATCCGACCGTACAATCACACGGCTCATGGTTGCCGAAAGCCGTCAAAAGGCGCGCGCTAAAGAGCTTTCCTACCTCAAAGCGATGTCATATAAGCACGGTTTTACAATTGAAACACTTCCGGATTCCCAAATTGACGCCCTCGCTTTAGGCGCAAGTCACGGCGGATTACTTCTTGAAACGTCAACGCGCACTATCCCATCTCTTTGTGAGAATGAACTCGCAAAATATCCGTCAGATGAGTGTTTTTTTGCTATGATCGAAGGGATTGAAGATCCGTACAATTTCGGATATGCGCTTCGCTCGCTTTACGCCGCAGGTGTAAGCGCGATCATACTTTCACCGCGAAACTGGATGAGTGCCGCCGGAATAGTCTGCAGAGCTTCCGCAGGCGCATCAGAACTTTGCGATATGTTTATATGCGATTCCCCCGCGGAATGTGCCCGGATTATGAAAAATCTCGGAATAAAAATTATTTGCACGGATATGAAAAATTCGATATCCATATACGATGCCGATCTTACGAAACCGCTTTTCCTTGCGATTGGCGGCGAAAAGCGCGGACTGTCGCGTGAACTGCTTGATGCGGCAGACACTACCGTTCATCTTGATTACGGCAGAGACTTCCCTGCCGCCCTCTCTGCGGCATCCGCTGCGGCAATTGCGGCATTTGAAGTAGTACGCTGTAACAGACGGTAATTTAACTGAAAGGAAGCAAAAATATGACCACATCTCTTGTTCTTGAAGGCGGCGGCATGCGCGGTGTGTACACCTGCGGAGTGCTCGACTATTTCATGGACAAAGGAATAAAATTTCCAAAAATCTACGCTGTATCTGCAGGCGCAGGACACAGCATGAGCTACGTCTCAAATCAGCGCGGACGCGCAGTGCGCGTAGGAACGGCTTATATTGATAACTGGCGCTATTGCAGTCTGAAAAGTCTTATTTTTACCGGAGATTTGTTCGGTGCTAAATACATTTATGAAACCATCCCCTCGAAGATTGATTTTTTTGATTACGACGCGTTCGATAACAGCGAGATGAAGCTGATCGCCGTATGCTCCAATATCGAAACCGGCGAGGCTGAATATATTCCCATTGACAATTCACGTGAAGATATAAAATACGTCCGCGCCTCAAGCTCACTTCCTTTGCTCAGCCGTATTGTAAGAACTCCACGCGGTAAGTTACTCGACGGTGGCTGCTGTGATTCCATCCCGATACGCCGTGCGCTTTCGGAAAATGACCGCGCTGTTGCGGTGCTTACTCAACCCAAGGGGTTTGTTAAAGAACCAAGTTCAAGTATAAAAGCCATAAAGCTTCGCTATGCAAGATACCCGAAATTCGTCGAAGCTAATGTCAATCGGCACAATAATTATAATGAGTCTTTAGCCTACCTTGACAATGCCGAAAAAGACGGACGTGCACTCATAATCCGTCCTTCCGCGCCAATCGGATTCGAGCGCATTGAAAAGGATAAGACCAAATTAATGGGACTGTATGAGATGGGTTACAACGATGCCAAAGCAAGCGGCATTGAAAATTTTTTGAATATTTAAAAATCGGGGACAAAAGTCTCCGATTTCTTTATCCTCATAAATGCACAAACAATCGCCTGCATACATATAATTGTAAAAAGAATGTATGGAGGTAATCATGACAATCAACGATAAACAAATACGTATGACTTCATCGGATGGTACGGTCGTATTGATACTTACAGTGGCTGTTCCGAGCGGTGTTTCGCCCCGTGTCGAGCGCTTCTATTCCGACGGTGCGTCGGCTTTTGAAAAATCGGTCCGCGAGCGACTGCTTATAGACGCGCAAAACGCATACCGCGTCAACCCCGACAGACGCAAAAGGTACAGATTTCAGGCGTGGCGTGCAGAATTCCGCTGTATAGAATGTGACGGCGGAATCGAGCTTGTCATCGCCGAAAACGGCAATATCATGCGCCATGAACGCCATATTTGGCGCGGTGGTAATCTAATTAAACGCATACGCATGAAAACTGAATAATCCCCAGACCTTTTCTTGCTCCGCATACCGTTACCGGTATGCGGACTTTTTATATAAAATTTCATCTTGTGTGAATTTTCACACTAATAATTGTAAACATTGATTTTAATACGATTTTTTTAATACATCCTTAACAATCACGTGGTAAAATTATCAAGTACTTTATCATAAAGGAGATTTGATAGCCAAGATGCTGCAGTTAAAAAATATAACCAAG
>JAFQVU010000090.1 GCA_017407885.1 Clostridia bacterium | reverse complement strand
CTGCGATTGTGACGATTGCTGCGATTGCGAGGATGAGCTTTACGAGGTTGAATGTCCTAACTGCAACGACATAATCTGCGTTGACGAGGATATGCTTTGTGAGGGCAGCATTGATTGCCCCAACTGCGGCACAAACCTTGAGTTTGAGCTTGACTGTGATTGCGATTGCTGTGACGGCGATTGCGACTGCGAAGAAAACTAAAATTTTAATGCCGCGCTTTGCTTTTTGTAAAGGGCGGCATTTTTTGTGAGGAAATTATGGAAATTACAGAGGTTCTGTTACAGTACGATACATACGGAGAAGCATCGGGTGATGTCGCGGCGGTTGTCGTTGCGGCAGGCTCGTCAAGCCGAATGGGCGGAACATCAAAGCAACTTATGAATATAGGCGGAATACCCGTTCTTGCCCGTACGCTGCTTGCGTTTGAACGCGCTAAGTGCATTAAAAATATTGTAATCGTCGCGCGCGAATGTGATATATTATCTTTCCAGATGCTCGTTGACAAATATATGATAACCAAGGTTTCGGATATTGTCCCGGGCGGAAGCTGCCGTGAGGAATCGGTAAAGAACGGAATCGAAAGATTAAAGAGCGATACAGAGTGTGTGCTAATACACGACGGTGTGCGCCCGTTTATTACCGAGGAAATAATAGAATCTGTTGCAGGTGCAGTTAAAAAACACGGCGCCGCCGCATGCGCAGTTCCCGTTAAGGATACGCTGAAGGTTGTAAGTGATGGAGTAATAACCGAAACGCTTGACCGTTCGAAAATTTATTCCGTTCAGACACCGCAGGGCTTTAATCTCGCCGCATTTAGAGAAGCTATAACCGCCGCTGAGGATTTAAGCGTATTTACGGACGACTGCTCTATTATGGAGAGCGCTGGTAAAAAGGTTTATATTGTTGAGGGAAGCTATAATAATATAAAAATAACAACCAGAGAAGATATTGTTATCGCAGAAGGAATTATCTCGGGAGGAGAACTATGCTGAGACTTGGTCACGGCTACGATGTTAACAAATTAGCAGAAAACCGCCGTCTTGTGCTTGGCGGTGTGGAAATACCGTATGAGCTCGGTCTTCTCGGTCATTCCGATGCCGATGTGCTGCTTCACGCAATATGTGATGCACTCTTGGGTGCCGCCGCAATGGGCGATATAGGAAAGCATTTTCCCGACAACGATAGTGAGTATAAGGATATCGACAGTCGAATTCTTCTCCGTCATGTTGTGTCGCTTTTGGTTGAACGCGGATATAGAATTGTAAATATTGATGCTACCGTAATTGCACAACGACCAAAGCTTGCTTCCTATATTCCCACAATGGTAGAAAATATTGCGGCCGACTGTGCGCTTACCGAAGAGTTTATAAATGTTAAAGCAACCACCGAGGAGGGACTCGGTTTCACAGGTGAGGGCAAGGGAATAGCCGCCCACGCTGTATGCCTTATCGAAAAAATATAACATATCGGGACAACCTCAGTCATAGTATTTATTAGTAAATGTTATGTGGGGTGTTGTTATGTATGCGGTGCTCAGTAAAAGAGGTATAAGACTTTTGCTTTTTTCCTTTTTGCTCCTGGCCGCATTTCTTTGTGAGGCTTTTCTTATCTCGGATATAAGTGTAAAAACTGATTTAAGAAATCCGGAGGCGCGCGAAAATTTCCTATCTGATTTGGGCGTTTCGGTAATAGAGGATACTTTTCTTGAAACAACGGTTACTATACCGTCGGTCTTTTCGGATGTATATTTAAACTATAATCAGCTTCAAAAAATAGCGGGCTACGACCTTAGCGAGTATAAGGGAAAACGTGTTACGCGTTATACATACGAACTTGCGAATAAACAGAATACAGTAATAAATATACTTTGCTATAAAGGCAGGGTGATAGGCGGGGACATCAGTGAAACGGCACTTTCGGGTGAGATGCTTCCGCTTATAAACAGGAGAGTTAATATGGCACAAATGCGACTGGATAAATTTATATCCAATCAGACGGGGATGTCACGCAGCGAGGCGAGGGAAGTGCTCAAATCCTTACGCGTGACCGTGAACGGCAAAACCGAAAAAATGTATGACTGTAAGGTAAATCCCGAAACCGATACGGTTACGGTAAACGGAGAGATTATTTCATATAGCGAGCATCTTTATCTGCTTATGAATAAGCCAAAAGGAG
>JAFQVU010000012.1 GCA_017407885.1 Clostridia bacterium | reverse complement strand
GGTTACCTCACCGGTCTTTTTCGCGGCGGATTTCGCCAAAGAGCCGGCTTTGCTTGCGACGTTATCAACAAATGCTTTAAAATCCATAACAAAACCTCCAAAAAATATTCTTAATATTATTTTACGCTTTTTGTGTGAACTTGTCAAAAAGGCGGTGAAACAATTTATAACGTGAAGTTGAATTTTATGTTAAAGCTCTGCCTTTGAATTGGTTTTAGCCATAAATTTATCGGCTGCGACGATAAAACGCTCGTGCTTACCTTTGCCGATAAGTCCCGCTTTATCGAAAATTTCAACTGCAAAGACGAGTTTTCTGCGGTCAACCTCAATAAGCTCACACTCGCATTTTACTTCCATACCGAGCGGTGTAGCGGAAACGTGCTCCACGTCAAGCTTTGTACCAACGGTCGTGGTGCCCTCCTCAAGCTGTGGTGCAACCGCTTCGGCACAAGTGCCTTCGAGCAAGGCTATCATTGCAGGAGTGGCATATACGGGCAAAAGACCGCTTCCGAGTGCAGCGGCAGTGTTGTTTTCATTGACTGTTTCGGATTTTGTATGTTTGATTCCGACTTCGAGCATGGTGTTTACCTCCGATATGGTGTTATATCTATATTATATCACATCCGCCATGCCGAGTCAAGTCAACTTTAGCATGGCGGAATGTAAATTTTATTCTGTTTGATAGATTATTTTTCCATAGTCGCTGATTGCGGCACGTACATTCATTCCGGGTTTTATACTTCCGTCAAGCATAAGCGTGGCAAAACTGTCTTCAATTTTTTTACTGATAACACGGCGTAGCGGTCTTGCACCGTAAACGGGGTCATAGCCTTCTTTTGCGAGCAGGTCGGTAACCTCATGGGAAAATGTGATATTCACACCGAGTGCTTCGATACGTTTTTGCACCTCTTCAAGCATAATTCCGGCGATTTTCTTAATATCCTCATCCCCTAATTTATTAAATATAATGATTTCGTCCACACGGTTAAGAAATTCCGGCTTGAAGGTCTCACGGAGACTTGACATTACCGCATTGTTTGTATCATTTTCGGTATCCGCGACAAAGCCGAGCGTTTTCCGCCGCTCAACAAGATTTGCCGCGCCGACGTTTGAGGTCATTATGATGATCGCGTTTTTGAAATCAACACGCCTGCCTTGCGAATCGGTCAGGATTCCGTCCTCGAGTATTTGTAAAAGAAGTCCCCACACATCAGGATGCGCTTTTTCAATCTCGTCGAATAAAACAACCGAGTACGGCTTGCGGCGGATCTTTTCGGTAAGCTGACCGCCCTCGCTGTAACCTACATATCCGGGTGGAGAACCGATAAGCTTACTTGTCGAATGTCTGTCCATAAATTCCGACATATCAATTCGTATCATAGCGTTTTTGTCACCGAACAGCACTTCGGCGAGTACGCGGCACAGCTCGGTCTTTCCGACGCCGGTAGGTCCGAGGAATATGAATGAACCCGTCGGCCGGTTGGGATCCTTCAGTCCGATACGCCCACGCTTTATTGCACGGGCAACCGCATCCGCCGCTTCGTCCTGCCCGACTACACGGGATTTTATGATATCCGCAAGATGTGCCAGACGCTCACTTTCTTCGGCGGCAAGCTGTTTTACCGGAATCCCCGTCCATGCGCTTACAATGTCGGCTACTTCGTCCTCGCCGATCGACAACTCTGCACCGACTCGGGACGCCTGCCATTTAGCTTTTTTCTCATCGCACTCTGCCGACAGCTTTTTCTCTCGGTCACGTATTGCCGCGGCTTTTTCAAAATCCTGCGCTTTTATTGCCTCTTCCTTGTCAGCTCGGAGCGATTTTATTTCCTCTTCGACGGCTTTGAGATCAAGCGGCGAAGTGTAGCTTGTGATCCGAGTGCGCGAGGCGGCTTCGTCTATAAGGTCGATAGCCTTGTCGGGAAGATACCTGTCCCCGATGTAGCGTACAGACAGCGATACTGCCGCGTGTATTGCCTCATCGGTTATCTTCACCTTGTGGTGTGACTCATATCGGTCACGCAGACCGAAAAGTATCTGCACTGCCTCATCAGGAGTGGGTTCACCGACTGTTACCGAACCGAAACGGCGTTCAAGCGCGGCATCCTTTTCGATATATTTTCGGTATTCCGAAATGGTGGTAGCACCGATTAACTGCATTTCTCCGCGCGCCAATGCAGGTTTCAGAATGTTTGCGGCATCTACTGCCCCCTCTGCCGCACCTGCGCCGACAAGGGTGTGTATTTCATCAATAAATAAGATGATAGACGGATTTTTTTCCACCTCTGACATAACCGCTTTCATGCGTTCCTCAAATTCACCGCGATATTTCGCGCCGGCGACCATGGACGAAAGATCCAGTGTGACTATCAGTTTTCCGGTGAGAGTTTCGGGAACTGCTCCCTCGACGATTCTTCGTGCGAGTCCTTCAATGACGGCTGTCTTTCCGACACCAGGCTCGCCTATAAGGCAGGGATTGTTTTTGGTACGGCGCGAGAGTATCTGTATGACTCGCTCGGTTTCAGTGTCGCGCCCGATGATCGGGTCGAGCTTGCCATCTCGTGCCAGTGCGGTGAGATCGCGTCCGTACTGCGCCAAGGTCGGAGCATCGCGCAGGACTGTAGGTCTGCCGGACTTTCCGCCTTTTTCTCCCTCATCGGATAACTCTCCGAAAAAGCCTGCGATGTCTGCACTTATATCCTTTGCGGCAACTCCGAGCGAGGTGAGTATTCCCGATGCAACGCAGTCGGGCTCGGCGGCAAGAGCTAACAAAAGATGCTCAGTACCGATATATGTTCCCCCGAAGCGCATCGCCTGATATGCGCTCATCTCGATAATACGCTTGGTGCGCGGAGTCAGATCATTTGGTGTGATCCGTGTGCGCTCGCCTACACCGATACGCTCTATCAGTGCACTCCGCACGCTTTCAAAGGTTACACCGCGTGCATCGAGAAGCTTGGCGGCAACGCTGTCGGTCTCACTTGTGAGAGCAAGCAGAAGATGCTCGCTTCCGATGTACGTGTGCCCAAGTTCAGAGGCAAGGTAGAGGGATTTATTTAATACATTCGTGGCTTTTGCTGTGAATTTGTTTGACATTTCTGTGACCATAGCTTTTGCGCTGCAAAAGTTCCTTTTTCATAAATATATTCACAGTATATTTTACACTGCAGAGAGCATTTTTTGTGTCGCATATTGTCATGAGCTACGATTTTTTTGCGCGGCGGTGATTGACTAACGATGATTTGTGTGCTACAATAATAATTGGGAATATATGTGTATCCAAAGGATACGCTATTATTTTAAGAAAGGGTAAGCCCTTGACTGATACATTGGGCATTTTACGATATGAAGATTTTATTTGCACATATGTGGATGATTATAGGCGGTGCGGAGACGCATGTGGTCGAGCTTTCACGCGCACTTGCGGCAATGGGGCATGATGTAACTGTTGCTTCAAACGGCGGTGTATATGTGGATGAGCTTCTGCGTGCAGGGGTTAAGCATATCACGGTGCCGCTTCATACAAAAAATCCGGCGGCAATGCTGAAGAGTTACCGCGAGCTTAAAAAGCTCATTAAACGTGAGAAGTTTGATATAGTTCACGCTCATTCACGTATTCCTGCATTCATATGCGGTGCGCTTGCAAAGCGCATGGGATTCAGATTTGTAACTTCAACTCATGCGGTTTTTAAAGTAAACGCGCTCCTTGAACGTCTGTCAGATTGGGGCGACCATACTTTTGCGGTATCGAGCGATATTAAGCAGTATCTTATTGATAATTACAATGTACCGTCGGATATAATAACCCTCACGATAAATGGTATAGACACGGAGCGTTTTTCAAAAAACGCCGACCCGTCTCGGATAATCGAAGAGCTTGATTTGGCTCGGGATGCGTTCAGGGTTGTATATGTCAGCCGTATTGATAACGAGACCGCTTTGCCGGGATTCTTGCTTTGTGAAGCGGCAGAGGAACTTTGCCGTGATATTGAGGAACTTGAAATTGTAATCGTTGGCGGCGGTACTGCGTTTGATGCACTGAATGAATGTGCTGATAAGGTAAACGAAAAATTAGGCCGCCGTGTGGTAAGGCTGATCGGTCCCCGTACCGATATTGCGGAAGTAGTCGCATCGGCAGATGTGTTTGTCGGCGTTTCGCGTGCCGCACTTGAGGCTATGAGCGAGGAGAAACCGATAATTCTTGCCGGTCAAGAGGGATACATCGGTGTGCTCGATGATCAGGTAATGCCGCTTGCGAGACTGACCAACTTCACCTGCCGCGGACAGGGTATGCCCGATGCCAAGCTCATAACAAAGGATATTCTTTGGCTTTATTCTATGAGTAAGGAAGAACGTGCGAATCTCGGTGCACTCGGACGCAGGGAAATACTTGATTCCTATTCGGTTGAGCGAATGGCAAACGATCATATTGCAGTATATAAAAATCTTGCACCATACCGACGTTATAAGCGTTCCGATATAATGATAAGCGGTTATTACGGCTTCAATAATGTCGGAGACGATTCACTGCTTCTGTCAATCGTATCGGAAATAAAAAAACGCGTGCCGGAAGCTCGGATCACTGTACTTGCAAAACAGCCGAAGCGTATAGCGAAAGTAAGCGGAGTGCGTACAATAAACCGCTTCAATATACCGCGCGTGGCACTTGAAATGCGTCATGCGAAGTTGCTTATCTCGGGCGGCGGAAGTCTGCTTCAGGACGGAACAAGCCGCAAGAGTCTTTACTATTACATCTTTATAATGCGTCTTGCTAAACTTAACGGACTCAAATTGATGATTTATGCGAACGGTCTCGGACCGCTTGGCGCACAGTCAAGCCGCCGTGCTTCGGCTGCCATTATGTCGAAGGCTGATTATATAAGCTTCCGTGAAAACGATTCTCTTGCTCTTGCTCGAGAACTTGCTGTGAGTGCTGATATGCGTGTGAGCGCCGATCCTGCGTTCTTACTCGAAAGTTCTCCCGATATATGGGTTGACCATATTATAAAACGCGAGAAGATTGAAGGAAGGTTCTTTATAGTCTCGATAAAGGACGGCAACACCTTCGACGGAGAAAATACAGGTAGTGCGACGCTTGATGTATTGGCAGGAGACATACGTGCGATTGCAGAGAAATATTCGCTTACCCCTCTTTTCTTCCCGATGTTCCCAGACCGTGATACAGCGATAACTGAACGTCTTGTACGTTCAGTCGGATGCGGAAGTATTATTAAGGGACTGACAGCACGGGAGCTTTGCGGACTCATGAAGCGCTCGGAATTTGTTATCGGAACACGTCTGCACATGCTTATTTTTGCCGCATCGATGGGAGTGCCGATGCTCGGTATCTCGTATGATCCCAAAATAGATGCGTTTTTAAACTATATAGGTGAGCGTGAGCGAATGCTCGATATACGTGCGCTGTCCGAGAGACAGTTAGCGTCGGCTGTTGATTCGGTAATCTTGGATGCTCCTATTGTTCGCGCAAAGCTTACTGAATGTGCCGCAGAATTTCGCACCAAGGCGAGGACCGATTGCGATGCTGTAATTGAGCTTATACAATAATTCGTTTCCGAATAAACCAATTCGAATCTTTCAATGAAAGGCACATCCAATGAAATTTTTCGGCTTTTCCCGTGAGCGTATTATGAATAACGGAGCATCGCACGAGCATATTGCGTTTTCAATCTCGGGATTTATTAAAAAGAATATCGTATTCGTTATCGCGCTTATAGCTGCGGTGATAACGATGTTTATCATACCGCCGGATGCAGAATATATCGAGTATTTCGATTTCAAAACGCTTACCTGTCTGTTTTGCGTACTCGCTGTTGTCTGCGGGCTTAAAAATATCAACTTCTTTTATATACTTGCAAGAGAGGTTGTAATGCGCTTCGGTAATCTTCGTATCTGCGTCATAGCGGTTGTGTACATAACATTTATCGGTTCTATGCTCATTGCCAACGATATGGCACTTCTGACATTTTTGCCGCTCGGTTATTTCGTGCTTGATGTTACAAACAACCGCAAATATACCGCGCTTACGTTTATTTTGCAGAATATCGCCGCAAATCTCGGCGGTATGCTCACTCCGTTTGGTAATCCGCAGAACCTATATCTTTACACGAAGTTTAATATTCCAACAGGCGAATTCATGGGGATAATGGCGCTTCCGTTTATTATTTCTATAGTAATAATTACGCTGTGCTGTCTATTCGTAAAGCCGGAAAAAGTGGACATTCCCACGGATGATACACTGCCGCTTCCGAAAGGCAAAACTGTCATTTTGGCACTCTTGTTTGTTTTTGCCATTGCTATTGTGTTCCGCGGTGTACCGTATCAGCTTGGACTCATAATTATACCTATAGTGATGCTCATTGTTGACCGAAAGGCATTAAAGCTGGTCGATTATCCGCTTCTTCTCACTTTCGCGGCGTTTTTTGTCTTTTCCGGCAATATGGCACGTATCGGAATTATACGCGATTTTGTATCGGGACTGCTTGAAAAGAATACGCTTATTACATCAATACTTTCGTGTCAGTTTATTTCAAATGTTCCGTCGGCGATACTTTTGTCGCAGTTTACCGAAAACTACCGCGAGTTACTTATCGGCGTTAATATAGGCGGTGTCGGTACGCTTATCGCCTCACTTGCAAGTCTTATCACCTTCCGCGAGTTTACGAAAAACTATCCTGCGAGGACGAAGTCGTACATATTACTTTTTCTTGCAATAAATTTCGCTTTTTTATTAGTGCTTACAGTAATAATGTCTATAGTCATGGCAAAATGAGAGCGAATATATATTTATGGTATTCAAAATTTAAGATACAAAGGAAAAATATGAAAATAATGTTCGTTTGCCACGGTAATATTTGCCGTTCACCGATGGCTGAGTTTATATTTCGTAAAATGCTTGAAGAGAGTGGAACTCGGGATGTTGAAGTATCTTCAAGTGCGACAAGCACGGAGGAGATATGGAACGGCATTGGTAATCCCGTATATCCGCCTGCAAAAGCCGAGCTTGCCGTACATGGTATTGACTGTACGGGAAAACGCGCTGTACTGCTGACAAAGAGTGATTATACCAAATACGATCTGTTTGTCGGGATGGACAGCGCCAATGTTCGTAATATGCATCGGATTTTGGGCGGTGATCCAAACGGAAAGATACGAAAGCTGATGGATTACACGGGGCGCGGTGGAGATGTAGCAGACCCGTGGTATTCGGGGCGGTTTGATGTTGCCTATAACGATATATACAGCGGATGCTCCGCAATCATTGAGAGGTTGATAAACGGCGAGGAGCTTTGACATAATTCAATTCTATCGAAGTATATAAAAATATCCCACGGCATTTCCGTGGGATATTTTTATCGGGTTTTTATATTACGAAATTACCGTTTTCAAACACCTTAACTTCACTGCCATCTGCCTTAATGCCGACGATTTCCATATCGGATGTACCGATCATGAAGTCAACGTGGTTTGCACTGCGGTTGCCGCCGCGTGCAAGCAATTCTTCCTCTGAAAGCTTCTCGCCGCCCTTCATGGTGTCCGGATAACATTCACCAAGCGCCAAATGGCAGGATGCGTTCTCATCGAACAGCGTGTTATAGAAGAGGATGCCGAGATTTGAGATAGGAGAATCGTGAGGAATGAGCGCAACTTCGCCGAGTCTGCGCGATCCTTCATCGGTGTCGAGCAGTCTGTCGAGTGCGCGAAGTCCCGATTCCGCACCGTGAGCGACTACAGCACCGTTCTTGAATTCGAGCCAGAATTTATCAATAAGCTCGCCCTGATAGGAGAGCGGCATTGCGGAATACACCTTACCGTCTGCTTTTCTGCAGTCGGGCATGGTGAATATTTCCTCGGTCGGCATATTGGGGAAGTAGCTGACCTTTGCTTTGCACTTTTCGGAGCCGCCTTTCCAAATATGTCCCTCGGCAAGACCAACAGTGAAGTTGGTGCCGATTGAGTTTTTATAACGGAGTGCGACAAATTTTTCGGTATTCAGAATCTTTGCGCGGCGTTTAAGCATACGGTCATGCTTCTTCCACTTCTTAACCGGATCACCGCGTCCGATGCGTACGGTTTTGAAGATCGCCGCCCACAGCTTCTTTACCGCATTCGCAGGGGTATCGTTAGGGAAGACCTTGGTCGCCCAAGCTTCATTCGGATACGCAGCGATAGTCCAGCGAAGTCCGCCCTCGTCCATGACTTTGTAAAATTCCTTGAATGCTTTACGGGAAGCGAGTGTGCTTGCGCGGAGCTTCTCGCTGTCAGCACCCGCGAAAATGTCTGGATCATCCGCAATTATCGCTATTGTTACGCATCCCTCTCGTGCATAGTAATTGCGTGATTCTGCGCGCCATTCGGGAATATCGCGGAAACGTTCTATGTCGGCATAGTCAAGACGGGTGCGTGCTGAACGCTGATCCTCCCAATTGATTATTACGTCCTTTGCGCCAAGTTTGAAACACTCTTCCTGCACCATGCGTCCAAGCTCTGCGGCTTCGAGCGCGCAGCGAAGCACTACGTAGCGATCAGGGGTTACATTCGCGCCCATTGTGGCAATTATGCGAGCGTACTCACGAAGATTTTCTTTAAATCCCATTTTATATTCTCCTTAATACGGTTGAATTTTTATATATCCATAAGCTCAAGAAGCGCTTCGGCGTAAATGCGTACCGCCGTGTCAACATCCTTGACTGTTATATACTCATTCTTCTGATGTGCGGTTTCGGGAGCGCCGGGCATCAGCGGTCCGAATGATACTATACCGGGCATTGCGCGTGCATAGGTGCCTCCGCCCATCGAGAAGGGAACGGCATTATCTCCTGTAATGCCGTTATAAATACCGCACAGAGTTTTAACAAACGCACCGTTTTTGTCGATAAATACAGGAGCCTTATGCTCACAAGCCTTAACGCTGACACCGTACTGCTCACAGTTAGCGCGGAGCATTGTGAGTATGGCATCATAATTCTTGCTAACGGGATAACGGATATCAATGGTTATTACCACATCATCACCGCGCACCTCGATAACACCGAGGTTGAGCGTCAAATTACCGCTGTCGGAATCTCTCATTCTGATGCCAAGTCCGGCGCCGTCGCAGTCCTCGTCAAATTTTAAGGTGATGAATTCGGAGAGGTTGCAGGGGGACTCATCGTTCACCTTTTTCATGCAGGCAATGATTGCGTTAGCACCCTCGGTGGGTGTGCTTCCGTGTACAGAGATTCCCTCTGCCTTGTAAGTTTTTCCGTCAACCGTACATTCACACAGATCAGGCACCATGTTGTGCGCGTTGCCGCCGGCAACAGATTCAATTCCTGCCACTGATTTAGGCATTGAAAGCTCGAACACGGAAATGCCTTTCTCCGCGTATCCGACAGGGAAGGATGCATCGGGTGTGAAACCGAATGTCGGCAATTCCTCGTTAGCTTTATAGTATTCCATGTCAACCCATTCGCCGCGCTCCTCGGTGAGTCCAAAGATTATGCGTACACGGCGCTTCAGCGGTGCTCCTGAATTTGCAAGCACGCGCATCGCGTAAATGCACATCATCGCCGGACCTTTATCATCGACAACTCCGCGCCCGTAAAGGCGTTCCTCGCCGTCAACAGTCACGCGAGTAAGCGCGAATGCTGGATAGTCCCAACCGACTCCTTC
This sequence comes from Clostridia bacterium, assembly GCA_017407885.1. The sequence continues at coordinate 1,649 of JAFQVU010000012.1, read as the reverse complement.
GGGAACAACATCAAGATGTGCGAGTATACCGATCATTTCATCGCCTTCGCCGATTTCAGCCCATCCGAGCATATTGCTACACTTCTTGGTACGAAAACCGAAGGATTCGCACAATGAAAGGGTGTAATCAAGTGCATCAGCACAAGCCTTGCCGAACGGATAATTGTCATCTCCGTCAACAGCAACGCTGGGAATACGAATAAGACCGTCAAGATCTGTGTAGAATTGTTCAATCATAGTTGGATCTCCTTAGTACATTAAGCTTTATCCGAGCCGTCGGCAATACCGCCTGCAATACGGCTGTCCTTGTCAAAATCAAGTATGGTTGATAAGATGTAGTTTGATACATACATTCCTTTGGAAGTGAACGAGTATCGGTCACCGTCATAGCGCATGAAGCCGTTGTCGATGTATATCTGCAGACGGCGTCCGTATAGCGCATCAAAGTTTATACCGAAGCGCGAGGTGAACTCTGTCGAAGAAATTCCATCGCACAAGCGCAGCTTCAGCATGATATATTCGCCTATTCTCTCGTTGGGCGTAAGCTGATACAACTCATCGATAGGTCTTGCATTTCGAAGCTGTGCTTCGGAAAGCCCGATACTGTTTTCACGCATCATACTGCCACGGGATATATCGGCTTCCATAGCATCGATAAATAGCATGAGATCTCGCTTCATTGAGAAACGCATGTTGGCAAAATATGAGTGTGCGGCGCATCCGAGCCCGAGATATTCATCGCAGTTCCAGTATTTCAAATTGTGGTGGCATTCAAATCCGCGACGAGCGAAATTGGATATTTCATAATGGCGGTATCCCTTTATGCCAAGGTAGCTTATGCAGTCGAGGTACATATCTGCTTCTGTGTCCTCGTCGGGCAGGATAAGCGTGTCACGTGTACGTGCAAACGGTGTACCATCCTCGATTTTCAGACCGTATACCGAGAGATGCTCGGGATCAAGTCCTGTAACATAATCGAGAGTCCTTGAAAAACTGTCCGCCGTTTGAAGTGGGATTCCGTACATAATATCAACATTGATATTATCAAATCCCGCTTTTCGTGCGGCATTGTAGCTTGCTTCAAACTCACTTACGGTATGGATACGGGACAGTGCGGCAAGTTCGTCTGAATTTGCACTCTGAAGACCGAGGCTCAAGCGATTCACGCCGAGTTTACGGTACTTGGTGAGTGCCGCGAGACTGACCGTCGCGGGGTTAGCTTCCATTGTAAATTCCGCATCGCGTGCGAGATTAAAATGGCGGTTTATACCCTCGAGCAGCTCGCACATGGTCTTCACGGGCAGAGCAGTAGGTGTGCCGCCGCCGATAAATACCGTATCAACAGTATATGAATCTGCAGCCGCGGAGTAGTCCTCCATTTGCAGAAGCAGAGCGTCAACATATCTCTGCATCAGTGCATCGCCTGCATTTGACTGCGAATAAAAGTCGCAGTACGCGCACTTTGAATGGCAGAAGGGAATGTGGATGTAAAGTCCAAGTTTGTTTTTCTGTATATTCTTCATAAATCAGTCCTCGTCACCGAGCTTGAGCACAGCCATGAATGCCTCGGGTGAAACCTCGACAGAGCCGAGCTGGCGCATCTTCTTTTTACCCTCTTTCTGCTTTTCAAGCAGCTTCTTCTTTCGGGT
>JAFQVU010000089.1 GCA_017407885.1 Clostridia bacterium | reverse complement strand
GCAACGAGCAGATCAGCATCGTATTAAGTGAGACCAATCTCGTCAATATAACGCGCACGCTTAACCTCTGTGACTTCGGGAAGAGATGCCTTTATGCCGTTATACCATGCATCGTCGATAACGATTGGCATGATGTTGGGGTCGGGGAAGTAGCGGTAATCACCCGCGGTTTCCTTGTTGCGCATTGCGTATGATTTGCCCTTGACGTCATCCCAACGGCGAGTTTCCTGTACAAGCTCCTCGGTGCCGTTTTCGATTGCATCAATATGGCGTGCTACCTCATACTCGATTGCACGTGTGATTGCGGTGAGGGAGTTCATATTTTTCATTTCTGTACGAACTCCGAGCTTGGTTGAACCCTCGGGGCGGACAGAGAGGTTTACGTCGCATCTCATCGACCCCTGCTCCATGCGGCAGTCGGAGACCTTCGCAAAACGAAGCAGTGAGCGCAGACGCTCAAGATAAGCTACGACCTCTTCAGCGCTTGAGAGATCAGGCTGTGAAACGATTTCGATAAGCGGCACACTCGTTCTGTTAAAGTCAACGAGCGAGGTATCGGTCCAATCGTCGTGAACGAGCTTACCTGCGTCCTCCTCCATGTGGATCTGCTTGATTCTTATTGACTTTTTACCCTTTGAGGTTTCAATATCAACAAGACCGTTTACTGCAACGGGAGCAAACCACTGGGTGGTCTGATAAGAGCAGGGAAGGTCGGGATAGTAGTAGCTTTTTTTATCAAATGTGGTGGTGCGGTTGATATCACAGTTAAGCATCATACCCGCAGTCATACCGAGGTCTACAACGTGCTTGTTGACGACCGGAAGCATACCGGGCATACCGCAGCAGGCAGGACAAACGTGATCGTTCTGTTCACCGCCAAATTTAGCGGAGCAGGAACAGAATATCTTTGATTCGGTCGCAAGCTCAATATGAACTTCAAGACCGATGACAGTTTCGTATCTCATTTATTTGCCCTCCTTTGCGATGATCCTTGCTGCCTCAAACAGCGTGTTTTCGGAAAATGCCTTTCCGATTAACTGTACGCCGCCTGCGACTACAGTGGGAAGTCCCGTAATAGATGCAGGAGCGGTGTAGAGTGCCTCGTCGAATGCAATATACTTGTTTGCCAATGTATCGGCTTCGGTATATGCAGACTTCGAGCATGCAGGAATAATTATCGCATCATACTCACTGTGAAGCTTTGCAAAGGTCTCACAGATTACTCTGCGTACACGCAGAGACTTATCGTAGACCGGCATATAGTTGTCGTCAGATAAGGTTTCGGAGCCATAGAGAATGGCTGTTTTCACAAGCTCGCCGAATGCCTCGGTACGGCTGTTGGTATAAAGCTCGCCGATGGTCTTATAATTTTCGGTTCTGTGACCGTATTTTACGCCGTCGTAACGCGATACGTTATTGCACAGCTCGGCACACATGAGTATGCCCCAAGCGGTCTTTGCGTATGCAAGCACGTCGCAGTCAATCTCCTCAACGGTGATACCGGCATTGGCAAGAGCTGCTTTTACAGCATCAAGCTTGGCAGCGGTAGCGGAGTCAATATCCTTTGTGAGCGATTTTATAATGGCAACCTTTCCAAACGATACGGCGCCGTCTTTTACGAGTGCGCATTTATCCTCGGGAAGCGATGTTCCGTCCTTATCATCGTGACCGACAATAGAAGCGAGCACAGCTTTGCACTCATCAACAGTTTTTGCCGTTACACCGATAGTCTCACCCGAACAAGCCGCGGGGATAGTGCCGTAACGGGAGACCGTGCCGTAAGTGGGTTTTACGTATACGAGTCCGCTCATTGCGGCTGCACGTCTTTCGGCACCGTTTACGTCAAGACCGATTGCCGCGATCACATCACCTGACTTAACAAGTTCCGCAGATGCGCTTGTCAAATTGCCGTTTGCATCGGTAACAGCACCATAATATGAGGTCTCACCAACGAGGTCGATGCCGAATTCGCCGACATTTGCCTTGCCTGCTACCGAATAACCGGCGGAAGTAAGCTTACCGATTATATCAGCACCGAAAAGGCTCATATAGTTGTCAAGCATCATCGAGCCACCTGTGGTAGGAAGATCGCTTGTAAGAATCATATCATCAAGCACAACGGCAGGCGCCTTTGTGCTTTCGTTTTTTGCTAAATAGAGTTTCATTCTGTAACCTCCGTTATTCAACCAGACGCGGTACTTGCCAGTAACCCTCGTACGATTCGGGAGCAGCTTTCTGAAGCTCATCACGTGTGAAAAGCTTGATCTCCTTGTCTTCGCGCACAACGGTTTCCATTGGCATTACGTGTACCATGCGCTCGACATTTTCGGTATCAACGGTGTCCATAGCCGCGATATCGGCATTGCGGGCGGAGAAGAACGCAAGAACTGCGGTTTCCTCCGCTTCAGTCAGTGCGAGCTGGTTAAGTTTCTGAAGGCGTAAAAAGGATTCTTTATCGGTAATAAGCATATATTTCATCCTTTCGTGAATTTTGTTTAAGGTAATCGAATTATCAGTCGCGAACCTTTATATGAACCTCACGGAGCTGAAGCTCGGTTACTTCACCGGGCGCACCCATCATGAGATCCTGTGCATTACCGTTGAGCGGGAATGCGATTACGTCGCGGATGGTTTCTTCACCCGCGATGAGCATTATCATGCGGTCAACGCCGGGAGCCATACCTGCGTGAGGCGGAGCACCGTAGCAGAATGCGGTGTAGAGAGCACCGAATTTCGCCTTGACGTCCTCTTCGCCGTAGCCTGCAATCTCAAATGCTTTCTTCATGATCTCGGGGTTGTGGTTTCTTACAGCACCCGAGGAAAGCTCAACGCCGTTGCATACGATGTCATACTGATATGCGAAAATATCAAGCGGATCTTTGTTCATCAGCGCCTCCATGCCCCCCTGAGGCATCGAGAAGGGATTGTGTGTGAAATCTATTTTACCCGTTTCCTCATTGCGTTCATACATCGGGAAGTCGACTATGAAGCAAAATTCAAATGCATCTTTGTTGATGAGGTTGAGTTCGGTTGCAATCCAAGTTCGCATCTGACCTGCGAGAGAGTTGATAACGGCAGGAGCATCGCTGATAAAGAAGAGCGAGTCGCCCTCTTTGATGCCGCAAAGCTCGGTAAGCTCTGCCTTTTCTGCTTCGGAGAGGAACTTTGCGATAGGACCCTTGTACTCGCCGTCTTCGAGGGTAATATAGCCGCATCCGAATTTCATACCGATACTGCGTGAATAAGCATCAATTGCTTTTTCAAATGCCTTCTTTCCGTCACCGTCGCCGTCTTTCTTAACAAGATAGTTTGCCACGATACCGCGGACGAGTTTGTTCTTAAAGGGAATGGTGCGTCCGTTGATTTCAAGGAAATCGTGGGATGCAAAGAAGCCGGTAAGATCCTTTATTTCAAGCGGATTGCGAAGGTCGGGCTTATCTGTACCGTATTTGAGCATCGACTCTGCAAACGGAATACGCTTGAAGGGCGGTGCGGATACGGGCTTGTCGGAGAATTTCTTGAATGTGTTGTAAACAACAGACTCGGCGACCTCGAATACATCCTCCTGGGTTGCAAAGGACATCTCGAAGTCAAGCTGATAGAATTCTCCGGGCGATCTGTCCTGACGTGCATCCTCATCACGGAAACAAGGTGCTATCTGGAAATAGCGGTCGAATCCGGATGTCATCAAAAGCTGCTTGAACTGCTGAGGAGCCTGGGGCAGAGCGTAGAACTTGCCCTTGTGCTTACGGCTCGGTACGAGATAGTCGCGTGCGCCCTCGGGAGAGGAAGCGGTGAGGATAGGAGTCTGAATCTCGAGGAATCCAAGCTCCTCCATCTGCGAGCGGAGATAAGAAAGTATCTTCGAGCGCAGAATAATATTTTCGTGTATTTTCTTGTTTCTGAGGTCGAGGTAACGGTACTTGAGTCGTACTTCCTCGCGTGTTTCTGTGGATGTGTCAATCTCAAAGGGAAGATTAAGCTTTACGGGACCGAGCACTTCGATTTTGTCTGCGCGCACCTCGATCATACCGGTTGCGAGCTTTGCGTTGACAGTCTCGGCATCGCGCTCGGTTACATTTCCTTCAACTAAAATGACAGTTTCCTTAGGCATGCCTGCGATCATGGAGTCGTCGTTTACGACGATCTGTGTGATACCGTAGTGATCGCGCAGGTCAACGAAAAGTACGCCGCCGTGGTCACGGACAGTGTCGATCCAACCGGTGAGAGTTACCTTTTCGCCGATATTTGCTTTTGTGAGTTCGTTACAGGTGTGTGTTCTTAACATGGTAGATTCCTCCATATAAAATAGTGGTTGCTGCATGAGCAAAAACAAAAAACCGTCCTCGCCCAAAACATGGGACGAAAGACAGCTTCCGCGATACCACCCAAATTGATCGTTTCCGATCCACCTTAATTAAAATCTTGACGCGATCAACGTGCGGTTCTACTTACGGCACGATGTGCCATTTTCTTCCGCAGGCTCCGAAGTGTTTTTCACATAAGGCTTGCTGCCGTCTTACACCAACCGACGGCTCTCAGCGAGCGTACCGTACGTTACTCTCTTCATCACAGCATTTATCCACCATATATTATATCATC
>JAFQVU010000088.1 GCA_017407885.1 Clostridia bacterium | reverse complement strand
GGATATCGCCGCCGAATCAGTTGCATCGCTGATGGGCGATGTGGAAATTGCGGATATGAACTCGCTTGACAATGTTGAAAAGGTCATATACTATGATTCAAAATTTGAGCTTGACCGTATGAGGACACTTCTTGGTCCTGCTTACAATATAGATCCGTTCAGCTTTAAGGATATGCCGCTTACCTGTGGTGAGGTCAACCTTGCCGAGGTGAATAAAGCTCACGGTATGGCGGAGCTGATAAACCGAGTCGGCGCAGACATACGCGACACCGTTGCAATAGGTGATGCCGGCAACGATATTACTATAATCCGTGCGGCAGGCATTGGAGTTGCGATGGGGAATGCCTCGGACGAGATCAAAGCCGCCGCCGATGTGATTACAGATTCCATCGACCGTGACGGAATCTATAATGCATTTGTAAATTTGGGGATTATATGAATTTCGAGTTAGCAGGTAGATCGTTCTTCAACAATGGGGGCGTTTAGTTGCTTTTTGCAGTAAAACAGTATTAATATGGTTAAAGAAGCAGTGAGCCGTTCCGGTCGTTGGGATACCGAGCGAAGGCGGAGGAGCCGGAGTGAGGCGGGCCCCAACTACCGAGAGCGTCCTACTCGAAGCTTTAGCCAAACACTCTATGAGCGTATGCGCCGTATAAAGTTCTTTGTGTCGCTTTCTTTCAAGAAAGCGACCGTACCCATAAATAAACAATAATTCACAAATAAAAAATCGTCCGCAAAACTGCGGACGATTTAAAAACGGTGGTGATAGTTTGAAAATAATCGCTCGAATACATACCGATTTCCCCGATAAATTCGGCATACCGCGCCAGAGCGGACTGCTTTCCATGCTTGAGTCGAAGATCGTTTTCGAGCCTGAATTCCGCGTGCCAGAAGCGCTGCGCGGAATCGAACAGTGGTCTCATTTGTGGCTGATATGGCAGTTCTCCGAATCGGTGCGCGAGGATTGGTCACCGACAGTACGTCCACCGAGACTCGGCGGAAACAAGCGTGTCGGAGTCTTTGCAACGAGATCGCCGTTTCGACCGAACCCAATCGGTCTTTCATGCGTAAAGCTTATTCGGGTTGAGAATAATCCCAAAGAGGGAAGTGTGCTTATAGTCAGCGGCGCTGATATGATGGATGGAACGCCGATATACGATATAAAACCGTATCTTCCGTATGCAGATTCACACCCGGATGCATCCGGCGGATTTGCTGATGAGGTGTTCGGGGCAAAGCTGGATGTTGATTTCCCGGATGAACTTCTCAAAAAACTGCCCGAAGACAAGCGTGAAGCGGCGATAGCGCTCCTTGCCGAGGATCCGCGTCCCGCAGTACGTGCAAAGGACGGAGAGCGTGTTTTCGGTTTCGGTTTTGCCGGCTATGAGATAAAATTCACCGTGTCGGACGGTGTACTTACCGTTGTATCGGTTGAAGCTTACTGATGCTTTTTCTTTGGCGCAGGACGGCGTTTGCTGTTCTGCGTATGTTTTTTCTGTGCGGCGCGTCGCTTGACTGTGCTTTTTTTGCGCACTGAGTAACCGAAATCACCGAGCTTTCTTCCAAGCGCAAAATAGTCACCGTGAGAGTATGCAATCAGCTTTGCAAGCTCAAGATGCAGAGCGCCCTTTTCATCGAAAAGCGAAGGAGCGACGTCAACCGCAACGACATCAGCCACAAACATATCGTGAGTTCCGAGCGGTACTATGTCGGTAACGCGGCACTCAAGGCTTATGGGACTTTCTGCAATGACGGGGGTATCCTCAAGCTCGTGCGCAGGAACAGCAGTAAGACTGCACTTTTCAAATTTATTCTCGTCCCTTCCCGAACGCACACCGCAGTAATCGGTTGCGCGAGCGAGGTCTTCTGTGGCAAGATTTATAACAAATTTTCCTGCCTTTTTTACAAGCTCGTATGAATAGCGTGACGGGCGGATTGAGATATAGGTTTTTGCCGGATCGGAGTTGATAATACCCGTCCAGCCGATCGTTATAATATTGGGCTTGTCCATCGTACCACAGCTTACCATTACCGCTGGCAGAGGAGCGAGTAGTGTTCCGCCCTTCCATTTGAGCTTGGTGTTTTGATTCATAAAATATACTCCGTTTCAATTCGAGAAATCGCATTTTCTATATGATACACCAAAATTCAAGGAATGTCAAGGTATGTATAAACCTACATGAACACATGTAAAAATATGCATACTAATTACCCTTGACAATCTCACTTTAGTATGCTATAATACTAAACGTAAATAAAAAGGCTGTGACGAAGACGGTCAGATAGATGTTTCTTCAGAGAGTCGGCGGATGGTGCGAGCCGATGTGGTGTTTATCAATACGACCAATCGCTTCCGAGCTTGGAACCGAACATGTTTTTATAAGTAGGCTTTCACGTGCTGTCGCGTAAAGACAAAGGACTTGTTAGAGTCCGCAAAGTGGCGTTAAATGCGCAATTTGAGTGGTACCGCGGAATAGTTAAACATTCCGTCTCAAAGAAAGGGAAGAGTTCCCGCTTTGAGGCGTTTTTTGTTTTTCCGAAATCAAATTGCCGAGAGGTCCAAGCCTTCTGAATTTTACTATTTCAATTTTTGGAGGATTTTACTATGGAAAACAAATTAAAAGAGATTGCCGAACGTCTTGTCGCGCTTCGTGAAATTATGGGACTCACGACAGATGAAATGGCGAAGCGTACCGGTGTCAGTGAAGAAGAATACATGGCTGTCGAATCCGGCGAGTCTGACTTCAGCTTCACCTTTATACATAAATGTGCACAGACCTTTGGGGTTGATGCCACGGATATTCTGAAAGGCTCCAGCCCAACTCTTACCTCATTCTCGGTTACAAAATCCGGTGAGGGGCTTCCAATCGTGCGCCGTAAGGGCTTCAGATACAACAACCTTGCTCCGCTTTTTAAAAATAAAACAGCCGAGCCGTTTGTTGTTACAGCCGCATATCACGAGGAAGAGCAGAATAGACCGATCAAGCTTGCAACTCACGAGGGGCAGGAGTTTGACTATATTCTCGAGGGTAATTTGAAGGTGCAGATCGACGATCATGTTGAGGTGCTCTCCGAAGGCGATTCAATCTACTATGACAGCGGAACACCTCACGGTATGGTTGCATATGGCACAGATTGTAAATTCCTTGCAGTTGTAATTGATGCAGAGGGTAAGGCGTATGACTACAGCGCGCCGACATTTGAAAAAACACCCCGTGTAGTTTCTGTCGAAAAAACAGGTGCAGTCTGGGAAAACTTTATCGAAACGACGCTTGATGACAAGGGTGTTTTAAATTCGATTAAATTTAAGGACGAGAACAAGTTCAACTTCGGTTTTGACTGCGTGGATGCAATCGCTGCAAAGAATCCTGACAAGCTTGCGATGCTTCATCTTTCTGCGGATAAAACCGAGCGCCGTTTTACATTCGGAGACATATCAAAGCTTTCTGCAAAAGCGGCAAATTACTTTGAATCGCTCGGAATTAAAAAGGGTGACCGCGTGCTGGTCGTTCTCAAGCGCCATTGGCAGTTCTGGGTAACCATCACCGCTCTTCATAAGATGGGAGCTGTCATTATCCCGGCGACAAACCTACTCGTTGAGCATGATTTTGAGTACCGTTTCAATGCGGCGGGCGTGTCTGCAGTCATCTGCACCGCAGACGGTGACGTAGCGCATCAGGCAGAGCTTGCGGCTCCAAAATGTGAAAGCCTTAAGACAAAGATACTCTGTTGCGCTAATGAACACAAAGAAATGGACGGCTGGCGCAAATTTGAGGAATTTGAGAATTTCTCCGATGTATATGAGCGCACCGATGACACTGCGTGCGGAGACGATCCGATACTCATGTTTTTCACTTCGGGTACGACCGGATATCCCAAGATTGCAACGCACAGCTGCAAATATGCGCTCGGTCACTTTATCACTGCAAAGTATTGGCACAATGTAGACCCCGACGGTATCCACTTTACTATCTCCGATACCGGATGGGGCAAGGCACTGTGGGGTAAATACTACGGACAGTGGCTCTGCGAGGCGGCGGTGTTTACATACGATTTCAACAAGTTTGATGCGAACGACATCCTTCCGCTGTTCGCAAAATACGGCATCACAACATTCTGTGCTCCGCCTACCATGTACCGCTTCTTTATAAAGGAAGATCTCTCGCGCTTTGATCTGTCGAGCCTTAAGTATTCCAACACAGCAGGCGAGGCACTCAACCCCGAGGTATATCAGCAGTGGATCAAGGCAACCGGCATTGCGCTGATGGAAGGCTTCGGTCAGACCGAGACTACGCTTGCACTTGCAAACCTTGTCGGAATGGAACCTAAACCCGGGTCGATGGGTAAGCCGAGCCCGCTTTACGATGTACAGATCCTTGATCCTGACGGTAAGCGCTGTGCGATCGGTGAGACAGGCGAGATTTGCATCCGTACCGCAGAACACGTCCCCTGCGGCCTCTTCCTCGGATATTATGATAACGACGAAAAGACCAAGGAAGCATGGCATGACGGATATTACCACACCGGAGATACTGCGTGGATGGACGAGGACGGCTATTATTGGTACGTCGGACGTACCGATGACCTCATCAAGTCGAGCGGATACCGTATCGGTCCGTTTGAGATCGAGTCGGTAATAATGGAGCTTCCGTATGTCCTTGAATGTGCTATCACCGCGGCACCCGACGAGATTCGCGGTCAGGTAGTCAAGGCATCTATTGTTCTTGTCAAGGGTAAAGAGGGCAATGATGCACTGAAAAAGGAAATTCAGGAATACGTCAAGACGCACACCGCGCCGTATAAGTATCCGAGAATTGTTGAATTCATGGATGAGCTTCCGAAGACGATCAGCGGTAAGATTCGCCGTGTTGAGCTTCGCGGAGACGAGAAAAAATAATATAAAAAGCTGTCTGCATGAATTGCAGACAGCTTTTTTGTGTGTATTATATTATTCAACTTTGGGTAACTTCGCGAGCGCCTTGTTGATTTCCTCATCGGTGGGAACGTAGTTCTGCATGACGCCGTTGTGGAATTTTTCATAGGACATCATATCAAAGTATCCCGTACCGGTCAGACCGAAGAAAATCGTTTTTTCTTCGCCGGTCTCCTTGCATTTGAGTGCCTCGTCGATTGCAACGCGGATTGCGTGGCTCGATTCGGGGGCGGGAAGTGTACCTTCAACGCGGGCGAACAGTTCTGCCGCCGCGAATACGTCTGTCTGATCGACAGAAACAGCTTCCATTAAGCCGTCGTCATAAAGCTGTGAAAGGGTTGAGCTCATGCCGTGGTAACGCAAACCGCCTGCATGAGTTGCCGCCGGCATAAATCCACTTCCGAGTGTATACATTTTCTGTAGAGGGCAGACCGCGCCGGTGTCGCAGTAGTCGTATGCATATTTGCCGCGGGTAAGACTCGGGCATGATGCAGGCTCAACTGCAATGAAGCGGTAATCAGCCTCACCGCGTATCTTCTCACCCATGAAAGGCGAAATAAGACCGCCGAGATTGGAGCCACCGCCGGCACAGCCGATGATGATATCCGGCTTGATGCCGAATTTATCCATAGCGAGCTTGGATTCAAGACCGATTATGGACTGATGCAGGAGCACCTGATTCATAACACTTCCGAGGACGTAACGGTATCCTTCCATCGAGGTGGCAGCTTCGACCGCTTCGGAAATAGCGCATCCGAGGCTTCCGCCGGTTCCCGGAAACTCAGCATTTATCTTGCGTCCGACTGCAGTATCCATGGACGGAGAGGGGGTTACCGATGCGCCGTATGTACGCATGACCTCGCGGCGGAAAGGCTTCTGCTCGTATGAGCACTTAACCATATATACTTTGCAGTCGAGGTCGAAGTATGAGCAAGCCATGGAGAGCGCTGTGCCCCACTGACCTGCGCCGGTTTCGGTGGTGACACCCTTAAGTCCCTGCTTCTTTGCGTAGTAAGCCTGCGCAATAGCGGAGTTAAGCTTATGGGAACCGCTGGTATTATTTCCCTCAAATTTATAATATATTTTAGCGGGGGTACCAAGCTTCTTTTCAAGGAAGTACGCGCGTGTAAGCGGTGCGGGACGGTACATCTTGTAGAAGTTAAGGATTTCTTCCGGAATGTCGAAATACGCAGTAGTGTCGTCAAGCTCCTGCTTTATAAGCTCATCGCAGAATACGGGGGCGAGTTCCTCTGCGGTCATAGGCTTCATTGTCTCGGGATTGAGAAGCGGTGCCGGTTTGTTTTTCATATCGGCGCGCAGGTTGTACCACTGCTTCGGAAGCTCGTTTTCGTTAAGGTAAATTTTGTAAGGGATATTTTCCATAGTAAATCATCCTTTCATTGAGCAGCAATGCTCTCTATATAAAATATGCCGGCAGGGACAAACAAAAAACTCCTGTCCCCACAATCTGCTGGGACAGGAGATATCAACTCCTGCGGTGCCACCCGGCTTGATGTAAACACATCCACTTTCGCATACTGTCATATGCTGACTTTTTTACGGAGGTCTGCTCCGGCGCACATACTGCGGTATCAAT
>JAFQVU010000087.1 GCA_017407885.1 Clostridia bacterium | reverse complement strand
GTCTTATTAAGATTTTTGATAACGAGAGTTCCGAGTGCTGTGCCGATTCCGGTGAAGAGGAATGAGGCGATACCGAACACTTGAAAATATATGTCGGTAAACTCGTCTGCGCCGAAAGCGGAAGCGAATATTACGTTGCGTCCGAAGCCGAGTGCCTTAGCGAGCAGTATGCCGAGTACCGTGACTATATATGTGATTCCGCTCATCTTGACACCCCCTTGATTAATGTCGCTTTTTGTGGTATAGATAATGAAAAAGCGGACAGCCAAAGCTGTCCGCCCTAAAAGATTTGGTGACCCGTACGGGAATCGAACCCATGTTTCCGCCTTGAGAGGGCGGCGTCTTAGCCGCTTGACCAACAGGCCATTCTTTAGAACATGAATATTATATCATAATCAGATGCGTTTGTCAATAGCTTTTTGAAAAAATATTTTTGCATGTTTTGGCAAAATATTGGGTGAGAGGAAGTATCATCAATCGAAGCAGTAAACTAAAAATCACACAAAAAGGCTGTATCGCATCGCGATACAGCCTTCATACTTATTTTGCCTTGGTGTTTATCTCAACGAGGGCTTTGCCGAGGAATTCGTCAAAGCTCATCGTGCCCATGTCGCCGCCCTTACGCGAGCGTACCGCAACTGTGCCGTCGGCAACCTCGTTTGCGCCGATGACAAGCATGTACGGGATCTTTTCGAGCTGTGCCGAGCGGATCTTGTAACCGATCTTCTCGTTGCGCTCGTCGAGGAATGTGCGGATACCTGCCGCTTCGAGCTTGGCGTTGAGCTCTTCTGCGTACTCATGCTGTTCAAATCCGATGGGGAGCACCGCAACCTGCGTGGGCGAGAGCCACATCGGGAACGCGCCTGCGTATTTCTCGATAAGCAGTGCAAGTGTGCGCTCGTAGCATCCGACCGAGGTGCGGTGGATGATGTACGGACGGCGCTTCTGACCGTCAACGTCTATATACTCCATGCCGAATCTTTCAGCAAGAAGCTGGTCGATCTGTATGGTGATGAGGGTGTCTTCTTTGCCGTGAACATTCTTTATCTGAATGTCAAGCTTGGGACCGTAGAATGCCGCCTCGCCGATACCGATCGAATACTCGATGCCGAGATTGTCGAGGATCTTCTTCATCGCGCCCTGTGCTTCCGCCCACTGCTCGTCGGTACCTTCATATTTGTCGCGGTTGCTCGGATCCCACTGCGAGAAGCGGTAGGAAACGTCCTCACCGAGACCGATGGTGTCAAGCATATACTTCGCAAGCTCAACGCATCCGCGGAATTCCTCCTCGAGCTGTTCGGGACGGAGAATGAGATGCCCCTCGGAGATAGTAAACTGGCGGACTCTGATAAGACCGTGCATCTCGCCGCTGTCCTCGTTGCGGAAAAGGGTAGAGGTCTCGCCGAGTCTCATCGGCAGATCGCGGTAAGAGCGCTGACGGTTTAAGAATACCTGATACTGGAACGGACAGGTCATAGGACGCAGAGCGAATACTTCCTTGTCCTTTTCCTCGTCACCGAGAACGAACATGCCTTCCTTGTAATGTCCCCAGTGACCGGAGATCTTGTAGAGGTCGGATTTTGCCATAAGCGGAGTCTTTGTGAGAAGGTAGCCGCGCTTCTGTTCCTCATCCTCGACCCAACGCTGGAGAAGCTGAATGATGCGTGCGCCCTTGGGAAGCAGTATCGGCAAGCCCTGACCGATAGTATCGACTGTGGTGAACAGCTCAAGCTCACGACCGAGCTTGTTGTGGTCGCGTTTCTTTGCCTCTTCGACTGCTTCAAGATGAGCCTTCAACATATCCTTTGCAGGGAATGCCACGCCGTAAATACGCTGAAGCTGCTTATTGTTCTGGTCGCCTTTCCAGTATGCGCCGGTACACTGAATGAGCTTGAGCGCCTTAACAGCACCGGTGGAGAAAATGTGCGGACCTGCGCAAAGATCAGTGAATTCGCCCTGCTTGTAGAAGGAGATCTCCTCTCCATCTGGAAGCTCTTCGATAAGCTGTACCTTGTACGGCTCATCCTTCTCGGTCATGAGCTTGATAGCCTCGTCGCGCGGAAGGGTGAAGCGTTCGATAAGGAGATTTTCCTTGACGATCTTCTGCATTTCAGCTTCGATTGCGGAAAGGATGTCAGGGGTGAATGCGGTATCACTGTCGATATCATAGTAGAAGCCGGTTTCGATTGCCGGACCGATTGTCAGCTTTGCCGCAGGGTAGAGACGCTTTACCGCCTGCGCGAGGATGTGCGATGCGGTGTGCCAGAATACATGCTTACCGTCTGCATCGTTAAAGGTGAGGATTTTGACATCCGCATCCTCGGAAAGCTCGTAGGAAAGCGCAACGACTTTTCCGTTAACGCTTGCCGCGAGAGATGAGCGATCGGTAAGGTTTTGCGCCTTTGCCGCCTCATAAACGGTAATGGGGGCGTCGAACGCAATTGGCTCGATGCCGTCAAACTTGATTTTGAACATAAAAATACCATTCCTTTCGTGTCCCCGGGGATACAAAAACACCCCGAGGCATAATAAAATTATACCTTCGGGGTGAGATAATTCCCACGGTTCCACCCGATTTTTTCACTCTGTTTTGCGGCATACACCGCAACGCCGTATAACGGTGGCATCCGCCGCGCCATTTCCTGCGCGGAGCATTTTGGGGCATCCCAATGAACGGCGGTTAGTGTATGCATCCTTGCGATAGGATTCTCACAGCAATGAATCCCTCTCTGAAATCGAAAAAATACATCTGTCCGTTCAGCTTTTACATCATTATTATACACCACTGTTTTTGTTTTGTCAAGCGTTTTTTGATTTTTGCATAAGGGGATACGCGGCTTTCTTGAAAGAAAGCCTGGCAAAGAACTTTACTATACGCATACGCTCATAGAGTGTTCGGCTAAAGCTTCGAGTAGGAGGCTCTCGCAAGGCGCGGTCCGCCTTACCTCCGCTCCTCCGCTTCGGTTCGGTGTCCCAACGACCGCGAAGGGGAGTCGTACATTTAACCATATTAATGCTGTTGGCGGCAAAAAGCAACTTTATGCATCAAATTTCATCCCACACAGCCGAGGCTGGTGGGGGCAGGGGGCGATCGGCGTTTGAGAGCAGCACCGCCCCCTGCATATCGGCAGGCAAGGCAACGCCTTGCATGGAGTATCGATGCTCGAAGAATTAAGCTGTCAATAAGCGGCAATCAAAAAAATTCCTACAAATTCATAACAAATATGCCAAAAGGGGTTGCTTTTTTAACATTTGATGGTATATAAT
>JAFQVU010000086.1 GCA_017407885.1 Clostridia bacterium | reverse complement strand
ATTGTCGGTCAGCTGTCACTGCGTGATGATGAAGAGCCGAAGATACTCTGTCAGACAGCACTGCGCTTAGATGATAATGAGCATTTCGGTGTAGATTCCGCAGTCCCGGAGATGAGACGGAGCGGATATCAGCGCAAGGCGATACAGCCTGTTCAGCAAGCTCCGGTGCGTGAAGCGCCTGAACCGCAGTATAGCGATCCTGTCAATTCGGTGGAGACATCCGGAGCACCGGTATATCACGTCAGCGGAGGGCGTACAGCCGCACCGCGTGCCGTGACAAATCAGGTGCAATCGGCGATTCCGCAAAGGCAGACGGTGCCGCAGACAAATCGGGTGCCGAACACGGGATTGCCCGGCAAAATATATCTGCGTGTCGAATCGACAAGCGAAGATGACCGCACATTTATGAAGGCGCAGAATCTTTGCTATATTTTCTGCGACGGTAGTGCGGAAGTAATTTTCTATGATAAATCCACCGCCGAATATAAGCGCATGACGGGAATTAAGCTTGCCGCATCTGCTTTTGTTGTAAGCGAACTTCGTTTGCTTCTCGGTGATGAGAATGTAGTCGTAAAATAGGAGGTTAGCGTGAAAAATAAATTTTTCACGCAACGAAATTTTGTCTTTGTCTGCTTCGCCGCCAATTTCGCGGGCGAAAACTATAAAAACATCGACAAGTAAGGAAGTCTTTGCTTGGCAAGGACATGGTGATTAAAATGAGTATTTTTTCAAAAAAGAACAAAGCGCCGAAACAAAAATTCGCTTACCGTAAGATAGTTGCGGCGTCAAAGCTTGCATCGCCGATATTGGCAGGTCTTTATTATGCTTTTATCATCGGCGTGCTGCTCTTGGGAATAATCGCGCTCATACTGCTCTTTGTCAACACATCTGTGGAAGAAATGATGCTTCCGCCGTTTATGACAGTCCACGAAAACGAGTACTACTCGATAACGATAGGCAACGGTATACGTATTAATGCCGCCTATGCCGAGGTGTCGCTTGGGGACATTAAGACTGTTATTTATGCCGAGCTTATGATGCTGGCGGCGGTGTTGTGTATTCTGTCTCCGATCGCGCTCTTTTTGTCAAAGCTTGCAAAGAACATTTCAAAGGGCGAGGAATACAACCTGAAGAATCCGCGATATATCATATACATCGGACTTACTGTTATGGTAGGCAGCACATTTGTGCGCATAGCGAACAGCTTTTATAATTATTTGCTTGTGAAAACCTTTGTCTCACAGCCTGAGATGATACGGTTTTCGTTTGGTCTTGATCTTGGGGGAATTATGACGGGACTTCTGATTATCGTCATTGCCTATATTTACGGACATGTGTGCGAAAAATATTTTGTTGAGCACAGTGCTCCGGAGACCTCGACCGATATCGAAGCGGTGTAAAGTTTTCAATAGGTAAGAGGATAATTCATAAAAAGTTAATTATATTGCGGTATAATTATGGAAACAAAATCAGCTTGAATTACGTCAATTAAGCAAATCACCTTAATTTCAGAAAGGGAATCGGAAATTGAACAATAATCAGAGAAAACCGAATTCGAAACAGAAGGTCGATTGGACAAGTGAGGTCGCGGTTTCGGGAAAACTCGCCGGAAAAGTGGTCGGCCGTGTATTTTCCTATATACTTAACGCGCTTCTCACGGTTATCCTTATCGCTTTTATCACCGGTATTATCGTTGCGACTGTATTTGCGGTATATGTTAAAAACTATATCGATCCGACGATTGATCCTGCGATCTTCCGTATGAATTCGAGTCAAACGACAAAAATCTTTTACATGGACTATACCGACCGCGAAAACCGTATTGGTACAATGATCGAGATAAAGGACGAGCAGCTGTACGGTTCGGAAAACAGCGTGTGGGTGCCTTATACACAGATACCGGAAGATCTTGTAGATGCATTTGTCGCAATAGAGGACAAGCGATTCTGGAGTCACAGCGGAGTTGATATTTGGCGTACCGGCGCCGCGATCATCAACTATTTTGTTCCGTTTGAGGAGAAGCAGGGTGGTGGCTCGTCGATAACACAGCAGACGGTAAAAAATTTGACCGAGAACAGAGATTATACGCCGCAGCGTAAAATACAGGAGATACTGCGCGCGCTTAACCTTGAAAAACAGCTTGACAAAACCCAGATACTTGAGCTGTATCTCAATAATATCTATCTCTCGCAGAACTGTTACGGAGTTCAGGCGGCGGCATACACATATTTTAACAAGGATGTTTCGGAGCTTACGCTGATTGAGTGTGCGGCTATTGCATCTATCACAAATTCTCCGACAAGATATGACCCCGTCCAGAATCCCGAAAAGCAGGCGGAGAGACGCAATCAGATACTTTGGGAAATGCTCGATCAGGGTTATATCACACAGGAAGAGTACGACGGTGCGTACAAGAAGGAGCTTGTTCTTGACTATCAAGGACGTGCGAAGGATGCTTCCGTTACCTCGAACTCGTGGTTTACCGACCAGGTTATGCGCGAGGTGGCAAATGCGCTTTGCGAGGAAAAGGGATATAACCTTGAGATGGCGTACAACCTCATCTATACGGGCGGTCTGCAGATAATTACTCTCCAGGATCCAGAGGTTCAGAGAACTCTTGAAGAGGTGTATGCAAATGAGTCAAACTTCCCCAAAACAAACAATGCGGTTCAGCCACAGTCGTCGGCGGTGGTGATTGATCCTGCCACGGGTGACGTGCTCGGTCTTGTTGGCGGACGCGGTGCGAAGGAAGCAAATCTGCTTCTTAATAAGGCCACCGAAACGACACGTTCTCCCGGTTCGTCGATAAAGCCGCTTTCTGTGTATGCACCGGGAATAGAATACGGACTTATAACATATGGCAGTGTTTATGATGATGTTCCCGTAATGTTCAACTATGCTTCGGATGATGAAGAAAAGCTCAATCCGTCAGCATGGCCGAAGAATCTTCCCGAGGTTTATGGGGGACTAACGACTGTAAATGATGCCGTGACACGTTCGGTCAATACGGTTGCGGTGCGTATTCTCCAGGAATTAACTCCCGATACGGCATTTGATTTTGTCAAGAACAAACTGCAGATGGACAGCTTTATTGAGTATGCACAGCTTCCCGGCGGCATAGGAATTACGGATAAAGACCTTTCTGCGCTTGCGCTTGGCGGTATGAACTACGGCGTGACTAATCTCGAGATTACAGCCGCATACCAGATATTTGCAAACGGCGGTGTTTACAATAAGCCGCGCACATGGCTTCGCGTTCTTGATGCCGAGGGCGAGGTGCTTCTCGAAAACAAGGCTGAAAGCTATATAGTTATCAGCGAACAGACTGCGTCGATTATGACGAAGATGCTTGAAAATGTTGTCAACCGCGGTACGGCTACATCTGTATCCCTTAAGAGCAAGGTGGATTGTGCCGGTAAGACGGGTACTACTTCAAGTGACGTTGACCGTTGGTTTATCGGATACACTCCGTATTATGTCGGCGGAATCTGGTTTGGATACGAAATACCGCAGACGCTCGGTACACTTTCATGGAATCCAGGTACGGTCACATGGGATATTATCATGACAAAGCTTCATGATAAGTATATAAACGGCGATGAGCCGCTAAGATCCTTTGAGACGGCGGACGGTGTTATCACCGCCACATACTGTAAGGATTCCGGCAAGCTTATGAGTACTGCCTGCTATGCCGATCCGCGCGGAAGCCGTGCGGAAACCGGATATTTCACTGCGGCGACTATCCCAACCGAGTACTGTGACCGTCATGTTATGGTTGAATATGATACCGTAACCGGCGGTATTGCGCATGACGGATGCCCTGCGGAGAATGTCAAGAGTGTGGGACTTATTAAAACTGAGCGCATATTCCCGATGAATGTCAAGGTTACGGATACGCAGTATACCTACCGTGCCGTTCACGAGGGAACTGCAATGCCCGAGACGGGTGATGTTCCGTTCTATATCGGACTTTATTCGGATGGTCAGTATCCCGGATATAGCGCGGTAAACAATGGACGATTCTACAACAGCTACTGCTATGAGCATCATGTCTCGGAGCAGGAATCGGAGGATTCGGATACAACCGATTCGGAGGATACCGACATTACCGATCCCGATGATACTATGGGTGAGGACACCGGATACGAGGATATGGATACCCCCGATGAAACTATGGCAGAATCGGGCAACGAATAATCCGGAATGATGAATTAAATTAAAAATCACCTCATACATTTTGTATGAGGTGATTTTATGTCTGGTATTAAAAAAATTAAGCGCCGTATTTCATGTACGGTACGCTCCGAGCTGTCGCGCATAGATTTTCGCTGTGTGATAGCAGGTGCGGTGATAATACTTCTTTGCGGTGCGCTGAGTGCGCTTGTTGCCGGTCCAACTGAGCTTTACCGAGAGCTTGAGAGGCCGAAATTTTCTCCGCCTGCATTCCTGTTTCCGATAATTTGGACGGTCATATACATATTAATCGGCGGAGCGGCGGGAGCGGTTACATGCGTGTGCGAGCGTGCGTGTGATGCCAATAAGTACAAAGGTCTTTTGTTCTTTATCATCATGATGGTATTTAATTTTATCTGGTCTCCGCTTTTCTTCGGTGCAGGTGCGTTCTTTGCGGCGTTCTGCGCTATTATTATGATGATAATACTTACCTTTTTTACCATTTGCTTTTTTGCGCGTATATATAAGGTCGCAGCGGCGGCGATGATCATCTATCTTGTATGGCTATTTTTTGCCGCTTATCTTAATTTGGGAATCATAATCTTAAACTGATGGTGCTTGTAAAAAATCGGTGATTTCTATTGACAAAATTAGAATAAAATAGTATAATATACGCATAGGCAAAGGAGCCGCGTAATAGCTTTTTGGCGCGGTGTGCTTATACTAAAATCATGGAGGAAATTCAAAATGAAATTTACACGTATTTTGACGCTTGCGCTTGCAGTGGCGATGCTTGCTCTTACAATGGCATCCTGCGGCGGTGCTGCTACCACGGCTGTAACCCTTAAAATTACCGTTCCCTCTGAGGCTGATGCATCTGTGAATGAACAGATTGTTGATGCAAAGATTGAAGTTACCGGTAAGAATCCTACAGTTCTTGATGTAATTGCTATTGCAAGTGAGCGCTGTGATTTCCAGTACACCACTAACAGCAGTGGAACTTCAGTCGAAGAGTTTGCAGGTTATCCGAGATACACAGATGAGGCTACAGGCATCAACTATTCATGGTATTTCACTATCAACGGAGAAGAACCATCCGGTTCGGCTGCTGACAATGTTGTTGCTGCAGATGATGTTATCGAATATATCTATGTAGCATACGATCCCAGCGCAGAATAATTTCAAAAGGGAGAACAGATTGTTCTCCCTCGATTTTTGTACCGCCGTATATATACGGCGGTCTTTTTTTGTTGTCAAGGTAATATTTACAAATTCCCGCAAATATAATGTAACAGCAGAAAATAAACAGGAGGAATCATAACGATGTTTGTATATTCCATGAGAGGGAGCACATTAAAATTTTTCGGGGTAACTTCACTTGCACTTGTTGCGCTTGTGACGCTGCTTGTTTTTATTCCCACTGCCAAGCCTACGATTTCTGACGGTGTTATCGAAGCGGTTGAAAATATTCGGTTTGATAAGATCAAAAGCGCCGAAGATAGAATTGAATTTCTTCGACAGTTCGGGTGGGAGGTTGATGCTGCACCGGTCGAAGAGGTTGAGGTAACTATACCTGCGGAGTTTGACAAGGTGTACCAGAACTACAATGAGCTGCAGAAAAAACAGGGGTTTGATTTAACCAAATACCTCAAAAAGGATGTAATGCGCTATACATACCGCATAACAAACTATCCCGATTATGAGGGGGAAGTTTATGTTAATTTCCTCGTTTACAAGAACAAGGTGATTGGCGGCGATGTCTGTTCGGCAGATGCCAACGGCTTTATTCACGGACTTGATCGGAACATTGAATATTGATGTAGATTAGCACGTAAAAAGCAATGAGTTGTCTCGTATGTACGCGGCAATCTCATTGCTTTCTATTATGTATATTTATATTCGATCTGATCGTAAAGCTGCCATAATGTGCTTACCGTATATACAAGCCATATACCCGTTACAATGAATGGAATAAGCCAGTACCCGGTATCGATGCTTGCGCGAAGCAGTATGTATGCCGCATTTGTAATCAGCGAGATTGCGAAAAGAACAGCGACAGCTGTGATGCTTCTGCCTGAAGCACGTTGATGGTCCTCGTATATCGCAATCAGACGGCGATCCTTGATGTCGGGATCGGGTGCAAGATGCATTGCGATAAGCCGGCGCATTTCACGCAGTATGAGATACATTACGATACCCGCCATTGCATATTCAGCTATTGCCACAATAAGCGAGAGGTTGTAAATTTCATAAACCTCGGCGTCAGCGACACCAAGCGTAATCGCTCGAAGATCGTATTTTATAGAAAACATGAATGAAACTGCAAACGAAATTGCCGATATGACTGCAAATATTACGGTCATTGCGACGGATGTGCTTGGAACAGGTGACATGCCCCTCAGCTTTATCAGGGCGGCGATAAGGAAGATCGCTCCGATAAAGGTAGGGATCACATTTATGCCGTCTATCCAAATGTTAAGAAAGAACACAAATCCCGCGATGAATAGTGCTGTTGAAGTATGGAGAGTACGGCGCAGGGCGATACCGATGTTTTGCGTGATCTCAAGATCGTAGTCGTGGAGTACTCTCTCTAAAAAAGGCGTATCCTCTGAAATACGGATTATGTAAGGAAGCGCGATTACAAGCCAAAGAATTCCAATCAGAAGTGAGAGTGTCACACCTAAAAACACGAATGTTCCCTTGTACTGCGCCGGATCGAACTGTGGGGCATTTGTGACATATCCCGAATACTCATAGCTCGACAGTGAACATAATTCCGGAAGCAGGCAGAGTGCGGATTTGGCGATAAAGAAAATGTTTGTCAGAAGTCTGAGATCCTTATGGCCTTTAAACACCGTCTTGCCGTCAAACCGCGTGCCGAAATAGTCGAGTCCGTCGAATATGCGGCCGGCAGCCGGAATGGCGTAAATAAGCTCGATCAGTATAAAACAGAATGTGAGAAGCAGTACAAAGGTATCGTCTCGGAGAATCGGGATGAGCAGTATCGCCGGTATCTTAAGCAGCATAAACCAGCGAAGCTTGCCGAGTCCTTGAAGTGCATCCGCAACGTTGGGACAAAGATCCGCCCATTTTTCAAGTCCTTTTATAAGAAAGACATACCCGAAAAAGTCGGGCAGGATATCCACTATGTTGATACATGGATTAAAGAGAAATATGACTGCAGCGATGAAATAACCGTATCCGAGCCGATTCTTTGGCGATGCGGTTTGATCTGAGGGCTGTTTTTTATTTTTTATATTTACCATATGCAGTATCCTTTACTTTTTATTTCGTTTAGTACATGCGATTATTTTGTCAAAAATATCCTCGCGGGAGGGCATGTCCTCATCACCCTCAAGGCAGATTCTTGCATATGAGGAGAAGAGAAGTGATAGATTAAGAAATATGCAGAGATATTCAAGTAGCAATGCGATAAGACCTATGTAGAACACCGCTGCGGTAAAAGCACTCGCTTCTGCAGTGTTTGCCGAGAGTATGATTGAACATATTCCGCAAAAGGTTGATGCGATGCCGTATACACAGAGGATTGTTATTCTTCGTACCGCTGCTGCGGCGATCTTCGGAAGCTCAACGTCATGCGCAAGGCGGTATATACCGAGAAAGAGGTATATGCTGTAAATACACAATGTCAGCTCGGATAAAATCGACAGCGGTTCTGCAAAATAGAGCACCGCATCAAGCGACAATTCAGTGCCGACTTTTGCGATATCAAGCGCAAGCATCGCTGTGGAGAGCACAGAAAGGGGTATAAGCACACATTTTGCCGCTGTAAAGCCCTTGCAGTTGGGACAGAAATGCGTCAGCCGCTTTAGTCCCAAAAACATGAAAGGGCACCCGATAACGGCGAGGTTTGGCAGTATGCCAACGCTGTCAATCGGGAAAAATATCATGAAAAAATATCCGATGAAAAGTAATCCGAACCCCATATTAATTACCGTGTCTTTGCAAGGCAAAGACTTCCTTGTTTGTCGATATTTTTGTCGGTTTCGCATGCAAAATTGGCGGCGAAGCCGGCAAAGACAAAAATTCGTTGCGTGAAAAAATTATTTTTCACGCTATGTATCCTTGGTTTATAATGAATTGTTTTTTGATGGGGAGTTCCTAACGGAACTCCCCTATAAATTATAGCTAAAGGTTATTCTGCAGTATCAGAAATACCGCTTCCGCAGCACTTCTTGTATTTCTTACCGCTTCCGCAGGGGCAGGGATCGTTTCGTCCGACCTTCGGTGCGGTACGCGCCGTGGGACTGACGATTCCGGACTGTGCGGAAGATCCTGATACTGCAGGACGGAGAGGCTTGCCGCCGGCGAATCCCTCGCCGGTTGCTTTTGCAACCTCGACACGTCTTATCTCCTGCTCACGCTTCGGCACGACAGCGAGAAGCATTCGTGTGGTATCCTCGCGTATTTGTGCCACCATATCGTCGAACATATCTGCGCCGGTGAAGCGATATTCGTTGATAGGACTGCGCTGTGCGTATGCCTGAAGACCTACCGAACTACGCAGATCGTCCATTGCATCGATGTGATTCATCCAGTTCTGGTCGACTGCACGGAGAAGCACTACTCGCTCAAGCTCACGCATCTGCTCGCCGAGCACATCTTCTTTCATCGCATACAGCTTGTCGGCACGCTCATGGAGAACGGTCTTAATATTGTCCTTGGTGAGGCTTGAAAGCTCTTCTTCGCTGTATTTGAAATCATCCTCGCGGCAGAGAAGTCCGAAGAAATGCGTGCGTATTGCATCAATGTTCCATTCAGCGGGATTTTCGGACACGGTATGAGTGTCAACTACGCCGTCGATGGTTTCGCTTATCATGCCGCGTACGGTTTCGCGCAGGTCCGCGCCGTCAAGCACCGAGCGGCGCTGGTTGTAGATGATACCGCGCTGCTGATTCATTACATCGTCGTATTCGAGGACGGTCTTGCGGCGCTGGAAGTTTTGATCCTCAAGGCGCTTCTGCGCACCTTCGATTGCGTTGGAAAGAATATTTGCATCGATCGGCTGATCCTCGCCGAGACCGAGACGGTCTATCATGCCAAGCACGCGCTCGCTTCCGAAAAGGCGCATGAGGTCATCTTCAAGCGAGAGGAAGAAACGCGATTCGCCGGGGTCGCCCTGACGTCCCGAACGTCCGCGGAGCTGATTGTCGATACGACGGCTTTCATGGCGCTCTGTGCCGATTATAAAGAGACCGCCTGCCTCGCGTACCTTATCAGCTTCGGGGGCAATTTCGAGCTTGTGAGCTTCAAGAGCCTCGCGGTACTTCTCACGAGCTTCGATAATTACCTCATCGTCGGTGTTTGCCATTCCGGTTGCAACAACGATTACGGATTCGTCATAACCGAGCTTGCGAAGATCGTTCTTTGCAAGAAATTCCGCATTACCGCCGAGCATGATGTCGGTGCCTCGACCTGCCATGTTGGTGGATATCGTAACAGCACCGAGCTTGCCTGCCTGCGCGACGATTTCTGCTTCTTTTTCGTGATATTTTGCGTTCAGCACAACGTGCGGTATGCCGTTAAGCTTTAATTTCTTCGACAGCTCCTCGGATTTTTCGATGGAGACAGTGCCGACGAGTACAGGCTGTCCCTTTTCGTGACAAGCCTTTATCTGTTCGACGATTGCATTGTACTTTCCTCTTACCGTTTTATACACCACGTCGCTGTGGTCTTTACGTATCATGGGCATATTGGTAGGCACTTCGACTACGTCAAGTGCGTAGATCTCGCGGAACTCATTTTCCTCGGTGAGTGCTGTACCGGTCATGCCGGATAGCTTTTTATAAAGGCGGAAGAAGTTCTGGAAGGTGATCGTTGCGAGCGTTTTGGTTTCCTTTTGGATATTTACTCGCTCTTTTGCTTCAATCGCCTGATGCAGACCGTCGGAGTAACGGCGTCCGGGCATTACACGTCCTGTGAACTCGTCAACGATCAGCACCTCGCCGTCCTTGACAATGTAGTTGACATCGCGCTGCATATTACCGTGGGCTTTTATCGCCTGGTTGATATGATGCGAAATTGTGGAATTTTCGGGATCAGAGAGATTTTCAAGTTCGAAATACGCCTCTGCCTTTTTGATACCGCTTGCGGTAAGAGTGACATTTTTCGCTTTTTCATCGACGATATAGTCTGCGTCGTAGTCTTCGTTTAATTCCTTTGAGTCAAGTTCTTTTATGACGAACTTTTTCAGTGTACGGACGAATTTATCCGCTTTGTCATAGAGGTCAGTGGATTTTGCGCCTGCACCTGAGATGATGAGAGGGGTTCTCGCTTCGTCAATGAGAATAGAGTCAACCTCGTCAACGATAGCAAAAGAGTGACCGCGCTGTACAAGCTGTTCCTTGTACGTTACCATATTGTCACGCAGATAGTCGAAGCCGAATTCGTTGTTTGTGCCGTATGTGATATCGGCGTTATACGCGGCGCGCTTTGCCTCTTTTGTCTGGTCGTGCACGATAAGTCCGGTGCTGAGACCGAGATAGCCGTAGACCTTGCTCATCTCCTCGCTGCCGGTCTTGGCGAGGTATTCATTTACCGTGACGATGTGAACGCCGTTTCCTGCGAGTGCGTTGAGGTAGGCAGGGAGAGTTGCAACGAGGGTTTTACCCTCACCGGTCTTCATCTCGGCAATACGACCCTGGTGGAGTATGATACCGCCGAGAAGCTGTACTCTGAACGGGCGCTTGCCGAGCACGCGGTCAGCGGCTTCGCGCACAGTCGCAAATGCTTCGGGCAGGATATCGTCAAGCGTTTCGCCGTTTGCAAGGCGAGCTTTGAGTTTGTCGGTCATAGAACGCAGGTCGGTATCGCTCATCACCTTATATTTTGGAGCGAGCGCTTCTATCTCATCAACGGTCGGAATGAGTTTCTTCACCTGGCGCTGGCTGTATGTTCCGAAAACCTTGTCTATAAGCTTCATAGTAATCTATCTCCGATTCATAAAAGAATTGTTTTTGATTTGTTTTGTGCCTGAAAAGCAGGCGAATGCATATACATAATCTATTATACTACATTTTTTCATAAATTGATATGATATATTGTAAATTTTCAGCGGTTTTATATTGAATTGTGATGTAAATTATTGTTTGTAAAGCAGAGACGGTCGCTTTTCGAGAAAAGCTCCGCAAAAGCTTTATACAACGCATACGCTCATAGAGTGTTTGGCTAAAGCTTCGAGAGTTACGCTCTCGGTATTCGGGGCCCGCCTCGCTCCGGCTCCTCCGCCTACGCTCACCTTCCCAACAACCGCAAATGCACGGTGTTCGTTTAACCATATTAATGCTGTTTTACTGCTAAAATAACTCTGCGCAAAATACAATAAAATCAAGCCGAGATAGCCGAGCCAGGAGGGGTGGAGGGGAGGGCGCCGCGAGCAATACCGTCAGGCGGTGCAAAGCACCACAAGGAGCACCGCCGCTCGTAGCGACAATCCGCTCAACAAACTCAAATTTATCAAAAAAAGAAACTGCCGTATCTACGGCAGTTTCAATAATATCAAACCTGTGCGAGCGCCTGCTCGATATCGGCTATGATGTCCTCGACATCCTCAATACCGACCGAAAGACGAATGAGGTCGGGTGTAACACCGGCATCAAGCAGCTGTTCGTCAGTCATCTGGCGGTGAGTTGTGCTTGCCGGATGCAGGAGACATGTACGTGCATCGGCAACGTGTGTTACTATCGCGCCGAGCTTCAGGCTGTCCATAAATTTGGTAGCCGCCGCACGGCCGCCTGCAACACCGAACGAGATAACTCCGGATGAACCGTTCGGGAGATACTTCTTCGCAAGGTCATAGTATTTGCTCGATTTAAGGCCTGGATAATTTACCCATGTTACCTTATCACTTGCTTCAAGGAATTCGGCAACTGCCATTGCATTCTCGCAGTGACGTTTTACGCGCAGATGAAGTGTTTCGAGTCCAAGATTAAGCAGGAATGCATTCTGCGGAGACTGAATAGATCCGAGGTCACGCATCAGCTGCGCTGTTGCCTTGGTGATGTAGCCGCCTTTGCCGAAATCCTTGGCATAGGTCACGCCGTGATAGGAATCATCGGGGGTGGTCATGCCGGGGTATTTGTCTGCATGCGCCAGCCAGTCAAAATTGCCCGAGTCAACAATTACGCCGCCGACTGCAGTCGCGTGTCCGTCCATGTATTTAGTGGTAGAGTGAATAACGATATCCGCACCGAATTTGAAGGGATTACAATTGATGGGAGTGGGGAAGGTGTTGTCGATGATAAGCGGAACGCCGTGAGAATGTGCCTGACGAGCGAACTTTTCAATATCAAGCACGATAAGCGCGGGATTTGCGAGTGTCTCTGCAAATACAGCCTTGGTATTTGGCTTAAAGGTAGCCGCAAGCTCTTCCTCTGTGATGTCGGGGTGAACGAAGGTTGCTTCGATGCCCATGCGCTTCATGGTGACGGCGATAAGATTGAAGCTTCCGCCGTAGATTGCAGAGGATGCGACGATGTGATCGCCTGCTCCGAGTATGGTGAACAGCGAGAAAAAGGTTGCCGCCTGACCGGATGAGGTAAGCATTGCCGCAACGCCGCCTTCGAGCGCGGCGATCTTTGACGCTACCGCATCATTGGTAGGGTTCTGCAGACGGGTATAGAAGTAACCGCTTTCAGACAGGTCGAAAAGTCTGCCCATCTGCTCGCTCGACTCGTATTTGAATGTGGTTGACTGATATATCGGCAGTACACGCGCTTCACCGTTTCCGGGTGTATAGCCTGCCTGCACGCAGTTGGTATTTATCTTATAGGACATTGTAATCACTCCTTATTTTATTTTGCCGGTTTGTAGCCGTCTTTAAGTGTTACGACACGGTTGAATGTGCCGGGATTCTTCGAGTCAACGCAGAAGTAACCGGTACGGACAAACTGGAATTTATCGCCGGTCTTGGCATCTGCGAGAGACGGTTCAAGCTTCGCGTTCTTGATAACAGTTTTAGATTCGGGGTTGAGATAATCGGTGTACTGTTTATCTTCAGGGAGCTTCGAGGGATCCTCGAGGGTGAGAAGATTGTCGTAAAGAACGACATCAGCCTCGATCGTGTTTTTAGCGGAAAGCCAGTGGATAGTACCCTTGATCTTACGTCCGTCAACGGGATTGCC
The DNA here is from genome assembly GCA_017407885.1 of Clostridia bacterium. The sequence goes on along the minus strand of JAFQVU010000086.1, from coordinate 173 downwards.
GTTTCCTGTTTCAAGGTCTGCGGTAGCGTGGATCTCCTTAATGGAGCCGTCCGCGTTCTTTACTATCTCGCCGCACTTTATGATATACGCGCCCATTAAACGAACCTCTCCGTCGGGTTTCAAACGGAAAAACTTGGGCGGCTGCACTTCGGCAAAGTCCTCGGCATCGATAT
>JAFQVU010000085.1 GCA_017407885.1 Clostridia bacterium | reverse complement strand
GGTACGGCAAATTATTGTTTGTGTAGAGTCCTCTGCACAATTTGACGCTTTCTCAACCTCAAACTTGCAAAAACAAAGAGCCGCTCATGCAAAGCAGCTCTTATAAGTGTTATGTGACTCAAGCCTTGGGATACTCACTGCAGAGGTAGTAAAGCACAGGCTCATCCTCATCAACAGTCGGGAAACGTCCCGCAGGCTCGTAGAAACGGTTATCGGCATTGTCGTCATTGACCATCGAAACCTCACCGACAAGCACCTTTCCTTTACCGGGTTCACCCCAGAAGGAATGGTACTGACCGCGCTGCATCGTGATGCTCTCGCCCGGCTTCAGCACAACGATTCCGCCCGCCTCAATCTGATACTCGTGTCCGTCGACATTTACCGTAACGGGGGTATCTGCAAATTTCTCGTCCTCGGTAGAATTATAAAGCTTTACAACGAGATTTCCACCGCCGCGATTGATGATATCCTCTGCCTTATGCCAGTGGAAATGATATGGAGTTACCTGATTCTCGTTCACGATAAGAAGCTTTTCGGCATATGTCTTGTTATACTTGGGATTATGAATATTACCGTTTCTGATAGTAAAGAGGAACAGTCCTACCTTATCAAAATCTCCGCTTCCAAAATCTGTGATATCCCAACCGAGCATATTGTCACGGATTTCGTCGTATTCAGCGCCCTTTTCTGCCCATTCCTCGGGAGTCCAGAACGCAAACGGGGGAAGCTTAAAATTCATTTTGTCAAGAAATGCGATGTTTTCTTTAATAAGATTGTTTATTGTTGAACGCTTCATAATATTCACCTCATTATTCATTTTTGACAATCTGCAATTGCCTTATTATAAAACAATTGTATCATATTTTAAAATAACAGTCAATGGGTTCACCCTTATTTGGCGCTCTACGCTGAGTAGAATTCCAGCCTAAAAATCTTTGTTATTTTCCACCGCAACGACTATTTCTTCACATTCAGAGTCTCATTGATTTCCTCGGCATAGCGCACTGTTTCCATAGCATCTTTGGCATACTTATCCGCACCGATTGCATCGGCATAGTCTCTGTTAAGAACCGCTCCGCCGACCACGACCTTGCACCATGGCGCTTTCTCATGAAGCAGCTTTATCGTTTCTTCCATCGCCGGGACTGTCGTCGTCATAAGCGCACTCAAACCTACAAGCGGCGCATGGAGACGAACTACCTCTTCAAGTACCGTTTCGGGAGCTACATCTCGCCCGAGGTCGGTCACCTCGAAACCGTAATTTTCAAGAAGCAGCTTGACAATATTCTTTCCGATGTCGTGAATGTCCCCCTTTACAGTAGCGATTATAAAGCCGCACTTGCCGCCAGTCTTATCCCCCGGCATATTCGCCTTTATGACCTCAAACGCCGACTTCGCCGCCTCTGCACTCATGAGCAATTGCGGTAGGTAGACGGTCTTGTTTTCAAATCCAATACCTACAATGTTCAGCGCGGGAATTATCTCATCCTGTACTATGCGCAGTGGCTCGACTGTCCCGAGAAGCTCCATTGTAAGCACCGCCGCGCGCTCCTTTAGTCCCTTGACCACTGCTCTTTGAAGCTCGGATGCATACTCGTCGGATGATGGCTGTACGGTATTCTGCGAAGCTACCGCCGAGACCGCTGTCGCCTGCGGTATTGTATCAGCAAAACCGATATAATCGGCACAGTTTTCATCAAAGCCCGAAAGTGCACGGTAGCTGTAATATGCTTTCATCATTTCAGCAGAATACGGATTCATGATAGCTGCGGACAGCCCCTGCCCGAGTGTCAGCGCGAAGAATGTGCCGTTTATCATATCGCGCCCCGGCAGACCAAATGAGACGTTTGAAACGCCGAGCGAGGTATGACAGCAAAGCTCGCTCTTTATGAGTCCCACGGCGCGCATCGTTTCAAGCGCGGCGGTATTGTCCGCACTTATAGTCAGCGCAAGGGGATCGAAAATAATGTCTTTTTTATCAATACCGTACTTCCCCGCCTCGTCGAGTATCCGTCTCGCAATAGCAAGGCGATCCTCTGCCTTCGCCGGTATACCGCTTTCATCAAGCGTCAGCGCAACTATAAGTCCGCCATACTTCCTCGCAAGCGGAAATACCGCATCCATGCTCTCCTTTTTGCCGTTGACGGAGTTTATCATCGCCTTGCCGTTGTACCGGCGCAGAGCAGTCTCCATCGCGGCAGGATCAGACGTGTCGATCTGAAGCGGCAGGTCAATTATCGCCTGAAGCTCGCATACCGCTTCCTTTAACATTTCGACCTCATTGATCTCCGGCAGACCTACGTTGACATCGAGAATATGCACGCCCTTTTCTTGCTGTGCAATACCCTCTTTCAGTATATAATCAATATCGTGCGCCTTCAGTGCTTCCTTGAAGCGCTTCTTGCCGGTCGGGTTTATACGCTCACCGATCAGTATCGGCGAATTACCGAATATGACCGCGTGAGTATACGACGACACACAAGTTATGTTTTTCTTTTGTATCTCGACAGGTGATATTCCATCCGATGCCTTAACCGTCGCCGATATATATGCAGGTGTCGTACCGCAGCATCCGCCGGCAACACGCACGCCCTCTTTAATAAGTGTGCATACTTCCGCGGCGAATTCATCGGGCAGAATATCGTACACCGTCTTGCCGTCAACCGATTTCGGAAGTCCCGCATTCGGCTTGAGCATTACCGGTACAGACGAATATTTAAGATATTCTCTGACAACATTCCCGAGCGCCTTCGGTCCGAGCGAGCAATTCACGCCAATCGCATCCGCTCCCATACCCTCGAGCATCGCGACCATCGCCGCAGGTGAAGCGCCCGTCATTAGCTTGCCGTCCTCACCGTATGCATTGGAGACAAACACCGGAAGATCACTGTTTTCTTTCGCCGCAAGAAGTGCCGCTTTGGTTTCATAGCTGTCGTTCATTGTTTCAATAAAGATGAGATCAGCACCGTATTTTACACCAAGCTTAACCGTCCGAGCAAACACCGAAACCGCATCCTCAAAATCAAAGTCACCGTACGGAGCGAGCATACGTCCCGTCGGGCCGATATCAAGCGCTACCCACTTTTCCTGCGCTCCGCTGCTTGATTCTGCCGCCGCACGTGCATTTGCAACCGCGGCTTTGACGATACTGTCAAGCTCCTCCTCGGAAAACTTCAGAATATTCGCCCCGAAGGTGTTGGTGTTTACCACATTGCTTCCGGCATTGTAATAATCGCGGTGGATGCTCGTGATTATATCCGGATGTGTCAAATTCCAGCGCTCCGGCAGTTCGCCGGGAACGAGTCCCTGCGCCTGAAGAAGCGTTCCCATACCGCCGTCGAGGTATAATATATGGTCTTTTAAATATTCGGTAATTTTCATTTTAATCCCCCTGTCTTTGTAAGGCAAAGACTTCCTTATTTGTCGATATTTTTGTCGGT
>JAFQVU010000011.1 GCA_017407885.1 Clostridia bacterium | reverse complement strand
GATATATACGATGATGGCGACAAGCTCCTTGATATCTTCGCGGAAGCGGCAAAGCACGGCAATGAGGATATGATCTACTACTTCGCGTCAACTTCGAAGGTAAGCTTCCCCGGTGCAGGCGTAGCACTCATCGCGGCAAGTGATGCGAATATCGCGCAGATCAAGTCGGTCATGACAATACAGACCATCGGTCACGATAAGGTAAATATGCTGCGTCACGTAAAATTCTTCAAGGATGCCGAAGGCGTTCTCACTCACATGAAAGCTCATGCAAATATAATCCGTCCGAAATTTGAAATTGTTCTTAATACTTTTGAACGCGAGCTTTCGGGAATCGCAGAATGGACTAAGCCGAGAGGCGGTTACTTCATCAGCCTGAATGTGCCTGACGGAACTGCCAAGCGCGTGTTCACTCTCTGCAAGGAAGCAGGACTTGTGCTTACCAATGTAGGTGCGACATTCCCCTACGGTATCGATCCGCGTGACCGCAATCTGCGCATCGCGCCCACGTTCCCGTCAAACGCCGACCTTCAAAAGGCATGTGACGTTCTCTGCCTTTGCGTAAAGCTTGCGGCTGTTGAAAAAATGCTCTGATAAAAAATCACCGCACCTCTCGGTACGGTGATTTTCTTATTTCTCGCAGGTAACGATAAATCCGTCAACATTGTTGCCCGATACTTCGTAGTCGAGATACTTGGGCACGGGAACTTGTGTCGTACCCGATGCATTTGCAGGAACGAAATAAATCTCCCACGCCGCTCCTTCATCGTCGGTTATCGACAAGTGCTTGTCGCCGAACTTGAAATTGCGAAGCAAGTCTATGTATTCCTCAAGACAAAGATCGTTTGCAACCATATAAAATGCGTGCGGCTTTCCTACATAGCGATAATGCCAATTTTCATACGCAATTTTTGTAAACTCCGTCTTGTCGCTAGGATAACGCTGTATGAAACCGTACTTGTAACCGTTAGTCTTAAGCCACTCCGGATATTCGGGTTTGTCATCAAATGTATACGATTCTCCGTTGTCGGTGTAAACCGTGAAGTCAACCGCAAGTCCCGTGTGATGTTCACTGAATCCGGGCACTGCGACATAAAGCTGTGCATACTCTTCACCATACTTATCAAGATAGCTCTCATATACCGCCTCTTGATCCTCGTAATCGCGGAAAGAGCTGTTTACAAGCACGTCGCCGGTTCCCATATCAGCTTCCATCGCTTCCATCATCTTATTGCACCAGCTCATTGCGTAAGTATCAAACGAAACCAGCGTGTCGCGCACCTTATAAGAGAGGTTTTTGTTGCCATAGAAAGGCTTTATGGTGAATCCGCCGTCAAAGGTGTACTCATTCTGATAGTTTACAAGTATCTGATAACCCTTGTGTACATCTGCATCGGTCATCTCGATATATTGATATGTCGGATCAATCGCTTCCGTAACAGGCTCGGTCGTTTCCGGCGGAGTGGTATCCGAAGAGGTATCCGGCTTGTCGGTTGTATCTCCGCTGTCATTGACATTTCCGCTTACTGCCTCACCGGATGTATCATCCCCATTTGCGCCAAAGCTTCCGTTTGCACAGCGTGCGGCGAAAATAATAACAGAAGCAAGCAGCATTACAAGTATAATCGCAGAAATCACTACAAGTCCCGCTGCCCTCTGCGCTTGCTTACGGGAACGGTGCCGTACCGGTGGATATCCCGACGGAGTGTACTGATATTGACCATTTGGGTTCTGCTGTGAGCGATACTGCATCTGCCCCGTATGAGGCAGATGACCATTTGATTTGCGGTTATTGTTGTAATTATTATTCATATTTATGACCATAGCTTTCGCTTAGTGAAAGCTTCCTTTCTCGTCCTTTTGCGACGTGATTTGCGCAGCAAAACATCGCTTATTAAGCGTTGTAACGCCGCAAAAGGTAGTTTGAAAGATTCATCTTTCAAACTTTCTCACCATTATTTTACTTTTTAACATACAAAAGGGGAAACGCATACAGCGTCCCCCCCATTTTTTGTTAGATTAAAGTGCGTCCTTGCGGGAGAGGTTAAGTCTGCCCTTTTCGTCCGAGCCAAGGAACTTAACGCGCATGGTGTCGCCAACCTCGCAAACGTCCTCGACCTTTTCAACGCGGCGGTTTTCAAGCTTCGAGATGTGAACAAGACCTTCCTTGTTGGGAGCGATTTCAACGAATGCGCCTATCGGGATGATTCTTGTTACCTTGCCCTCGTATATCTCGCCGGGAACCGGCTCAAATACGATACCGTCGATGATTGCCTTTGCCGCATATGCGCACTCGGCGTTGATAGCAGAAATGAAGATATCACCGGTATCTTC
>JAFQVU010000084.1 GCA_017407885.1 Clostridia bacterium | reverse complement strand
ATCTGCCATAAGAGAAGCAACATAGCGAAACTTATTATTTGGGAGTTCATTGAATTTATTTTGCACAGATTTATCAGTACGAAGATGTGATAGTTGAAGAAGCGAAAGCTCAGTCTCATATTTTTCTTGAGCTTGAAGCAGTCCTTTTTCATAGGAGTCCGTTTTATCTTGAAAAGTTTTTTTTAGATCATGTAATTCTTTGTTTAACGCGTCGCTTTTAGTTCGCTCTTTAGACAGACTTGCCGAGAGATCATCATTATCTTTTGATTTTCCACGGATAATGATAATACATATAACGAATGCCATCAAGAGAAAAGCAATAACAGTTTCCATATAAGACTCCCTTATATTTTTGGAAAACATTTCCACTACAAACAAGCAGAATACGCTTGTACAATGATATGTGGAGGTGTTTGTTGATGAACTACAAGGACTATCAATTTTCCCGCGATCTGGCGTGGCGGTTGTTGCTGGATCTGCAGATCCGCGAGCTGCCGATATTGACATCGGATGTATGCCGGCGGCTTGGTGTCCCGATCAAGCTGTATAACGCTCCTGAAGGAGAGGATGGGCACACTGCTTTTGTTGGTGACCGTCCCGTCATCTTCGTGCGTGCAGATTGCTATGCTCCGCGGCAGCGATTCACCGTTGCACACGAGCTCGGGCACATTCTCGCCGGTCACGTGGGCAAATATACGCTGGTGAATCGCGAACCGTCGGCGGCGGATAACCCAATCGAGCAAGCTGCCAACGTTTTTGCCGCGCGTCTGCTTGCTCCCGCATGCGTTTTATGGGGGTGCGGCGTACAGACTGCGGAGGATATTCAGCGCCTATGTCAGATCAGCCGGCAGGCGGCGGAATATCGCATGGCACGGATGCGGGTACTTTACGAGCGTGACCGTTTCCTAACCTCGCCGCTGGAGCGGGCGGTGTATCGGCAGTTCGCCGAATACATAGAAACGCACAAACTCAATCCTTGAAATCCGGCAGAATTTCAATCATCTTGCGGAACGCCTCCATCTGCTCATCGGTGAGCTGACGCTCCTGATAAGAACCATCGCGACCAATGATACGCACAGTGTTACAACGATTAGCAGCGGGGAGAGGGGGCGCGGAGACAGTTTCGTACTTGGAACGAGGAACGACACCTTTTCCGTACAGATAATCCATAGTTACACCGAAAAAATCGGCTATTGATTCAAGCGTTTCAAAATCTGGCTCTCGTTGTCCTCGTTCGTACATACTAATAGTGCTGAACGAGAGACCGAGCTTTTCAGCCAGCTGCTTTTGCGTTAGCTTGCATTGATTTCTTAAATGGCGTAAAATCGTATTAAAAGAAGCCATATATAATAATCACCTCCTGATTCTATTATATACACGCTTCGTGAAATGTCAATTATAAATTTTACAAAATGTGAAATTTTGCTTGACACTGACATCGAGGTGTGTTATTATCAAATTGCACGAAGCGTGCAATTTGATTTCCGAGGTGAATGATTGTGAGTAAAAACAAGGTAGGCGATAGGCTCATTTCACTGCGCGGCAAGACACCACAAAGACAGGTCGCGGAGGCGTTGAATATTAGTATTTCAGCGTTGTCGATGTATGAGCAAGGTCGCCGTATTCCGCGCGACTCAATTAAAGTGCGTATTGCAAAATATTACAATACGACGATTGAGTCGATTTTTTATACCTAAAAATTGCACGAACTGTGCAACAAAAATGTGGAAGGAGAGAGTGGAAGGATGGCAAGTGTTGCATTTTTACCTGTAACCGACTGGAAGGAGGTGCCAGTGGTATTTGATATCCCGATGGCGTGTCGGATATTGGGCAAGACAACCGAGAGCGTGCGCAAGATGCTCACCTCGGGAGAGTTGTCCGCGCAAAAGGCGGGAAATGAGTGGCGCATCCGTAAGGATAAGCTGATGGAATACCTCGGGTATCAGCCTTGGGAAATTGACAAATACGGGTTCGGTATTCGACCCGAACGTTAAAAAGGAGAGAGCAACAATGTGGGAAGTAATCGGCGATTTTATTTGCGGCTGGGGCGGCACGATCCTTGCGTGTGCGGGGGTGCTGTATCTCGGCGTGCTGGCGTGGATCGGCGCGGGGCGGATCGGCGACGGGAAGTCGCCCTCTCCGTCAGCCGTTCGGCTGACACCTCCCCCAGAGGGGGAGGCT
>JAFQVU010000083.1 GCA_017407885.1 Clostridia bacterium | reverse complement strand
CGGCGCGGATATGGTGGTTTATCCCGAGCGCGACATGGGGGAAAAGCTTGTGCACATCCTTGACCGCAACAACGTGCTCGAGTACATTGAATTCTCCGATACGCACTCTATAGTTGAAGTCGGTGTACCGGAAGAATGGATCGGCAAATCGCTCATTGAGCTTAATGTGCGCCGTCATTACGGTGTGACTGTACTCGCAGTCGGCGATGAAAGCGGAATTACAAATATTTCTCCGGATCCTGCAAGAAAATTTATAGCTACCGATACAGTTGCTCTGCTCGGTGAAAACAAGGCGATTGATAAAATTACACGATGAGAAACTAATTCGGCTTGCATACTGTGGTATGTGAGCCGAATATGCTTAAATTGAATAATAAAAAGCAAAAAATATTTTCAAAAATCTATTGACAAACGTCTTTTGAAGTGATATAATATATCTGTTATCAAAATGTGCTAGTGTGGCTCAATGGCAGAGCAGCTGATTTGTAATCAGCAGGTTGATGGTTCGACTCCGTTCACCAGCTCCATATGGGAGCGTTCCCGAGCGGCCAAAGGGGGCAGACTGTAAATCTGTTGTCAGTGACTTCGGTGGTCCGAATCCACCCGCTCCCACCAAAAATCCGATGCAAAAGCATCGGATTTTTTAATTAGGTGGGAGCGGGTGATTCGTAAGATCAAAATCAAACCTAAAATTTATCCCTACTTGATTTTCTCGCGCAAATATGGTACAATAATATCATACCAAACACAAACGAGGCAATAAAATGACTGCAAACTATCACACCCACACCGCGAGATGCCACCACGCAAGCGGCACCGAGCGAGAATATATCGAAACTGCCATCGCACGGGGACTTAAAGTGCTCGGTTTCTCCGATCACTCGCCGCAGTTCTTCCCCACCGATGACTACTACTCGCATTTTCGCATGCGTCCCGAGGAAACAGACGGCTATATCAAAACATTGACTGACCTGCGCCATGAATATCGTGATGATATCGACATTAAAATAGGCTTTGAAATTGAATATTATCCCGAAATCTTTGACAAGCTAATCGAATTTTTGAAGCCGTATAATCTTGATTATGTCATCCTAGGCCAGCATTTTATTGCTAATGAATATGATACACATGAAAGCTCCACCGCGCGCAACCACACGAACGAACAACTAACACGTTATACCAATCAAACACTCGAAGCAATCAAGACCGGTAAGTTCACCTATATTGCTCATCCCGATGTTTTTCGCTTTGAGGGAGACGAAAATTTTTACGAATTAGAGGCGCGGCGTCTCTGCGAAGGAGCAAAATCTTACGGAATACCGCTTGAAGTAAACTTTCTCGGACTTGCTGAAGGGCGGCATTACCCGAGCGAGAGATTTTACCGTATCGCTCGTAAAATCGGATGCGACTTCGTTTTCGGATGTGATGCGCACGAACCGAATGCGGTAATGAATCCCGACACCTATAAAAAAGTCTCTGAATTCGCCGCGCGGCTTGATATTGTTCCAACAGAAAGCATCGCTCTACTTAAAATATAGCAAAAGACGACCGAATTATCGGTCGTCTTTCTTATTCACCTTTTATTTCATCATTGATGCGGCTTCCCTCGGCAAGCAAGCGCTCCAATTTGTCCCCGTCTTCGGATTTCATCGCATCAGCATATTCGAGAAGATTTTTCGCAAGCAGTTCTATTTCGGGCACGAGCAAATCTCGGTTATCCATGAACAGCTCACGCCACATTTTCGAGTTAAGGTGAGCCACACGCGTAAGATCGCGGAAGCTTCCTGCGGAATATCCCTTATGCCGCTTCGCAGTAGGACTTTTAACATATGCGTTTGACAGCACATGTGCGAGCTGTGAGGTATATGCAATTATTTCATCGTGTTCTTTTGCCGTAGTAACGCTGACAGTTGCAAATCCGATTGCCTTGAAAAATTTCACCGCAAAATCAAGCTTGTCAACATCGATATCGGCAGGCGGTACAAGTATCATTGATGCATTTTTGTAGAGATTTTCACGCGATGCGGCAAATCCCGAATACTGCGTACCTGCCATCGGATGTCCACCTATGAAAGTGAATCCGTACTCACGCGCCGCCGCAAATCCGACTTCACACACGGTACGTTTTACTCCGCCAAGATCAAAAAGATATGTGCTCTTCCCTATCTTGCCTGCATGCTCTTTAATGAACTCCAAAGTCGCCTTTGGATATGCGGCAAGTACTATCACGTCATATTCAGAAAGATCAGGCAGAATGTCATATGCCTCATCGCACGCGCCGACAAGCGTCGCCTTCCGCGCAGAGTTGATATCTACATCGTAGCCGCAAACATAGCAGTCTGTATAGAATTTAAGTGCGCGTGCAAGCGATCCGCCGATCAGACCAAGACCGCATATCAATATTTTCATAGTTATGACCATAGCTTTCGCCAAGCGAAAGCTTCCCTTCTTGTCCTCCCCGGACGTGATTTGCGCAGCAAAACATCGCTTATTAAGCGATTGTAACAGCAACAACTTGGTTTACAAGTTGTTGCCACAAAAGGTAGTTTGAAAGATTTATCTTTCAAACTTGTTCCTTCTTTTGATACAAATTTGAATTTGTCTAAAAATCAAAATAGGTTGGTCTCTCCAACAAACAATAATTTACAAATCACTTCACCCTTGCAAGCTTTGCCGCAGCGGCAGTCATAACTTCCTCACGTTCATCGTAGTGAACGTATTCGCCCTCAATAAGCTGATACTGCTCATGCCCCTTACCGGCAAAAAGAATGCAGTCACCGTCACGTGCGTTGTCGATCGCATAACGCACCGCATCACGGCGGTCAACAAATGTCACATACGGACACGAGGTTGCGGCAACACTCTTTTCAATATCTGCTATAATCTCTTCCGGCGGTTCGTTGTCAGGATTGTCGCTCGTTATAATGCAAAAATCCGCGAGGGATGAAACCGCCTCGCCAAGTTCACTGCGTCGAAGCTTGGTACGTCCGCCAACCGAGCCAAACAGTACAACCAACCGCTTCGGCTGATAACGGCGTATCGTTTCAAGAGCCGCACGCATCGAAAGCTCGTTGTGCGCATAGTCGATTATTGTCACTGCATTTGGGAGCGCGTCAACGACCTCAAAGCGTCCGCGTACAGTTGCCATTGCAAGCGCATCGCGTATAATGTCCGTCTTAACCTGCATACGCTCGGCAACGGCAATCGCCGCAAGCGCATTATATACATTGAATTCGCCGGGTATTCTCAGCTCATATTCAGCCTCGCCAAGAAGACTGCGGCAGGTAAAACGTGAACCAAGCGTATTCTCACTCTTGTGTATTGCAATATCGCGTGCAGATATGTCGTGCGGAATATCTTCTTTTATACCAAACGTGGAATTTATTGATTTCGCGGTTCTGACGATATCGGTATAGTGATCGTCATCGGAATTGAATATACCGTATCTGCACTGCGAGAACATCGCCGCCTTGCACTCCATATAATGCTCAAACGTCGGATGCTCAACGCCCCCGATATGATCCGGCGAAAGATTAGTGAATACGCCAATGTGGAAGTGTATACCGACCACTCGACGCATATACATCGCCTGACTCGACACTTCCATTACCACGCAGGCAACGCCCTTTTCCACCATCTCGCAAAATGCCTTGTGAAGCTCGTAGCTCTCGGGAGTGGTATTCTTTGTAGGCTTATGTTCACCGTTTATAACTATTCCCGTGGTGCCGATATAAGCAGTATTAATACCGCCTCGATTGAGAATATCGGCAATCAAAGATGCCGTGGTGGTCTTACCCTTCGTACCGGTAACGCCAATAATCGCAAGCGAACGCGCCGGGTACTCAAAAAGCGCGGCAGAAGCAAGCGCAAGCGCGACACGCGTGTCGGAAACGAGTATCTGCACAGCGTCGGACGGCAGGTCAAGTCTGCGTTCTGCCATGAACACACGGCATCCCACAGAATATGCCCCTGAGGCATAATTATGTCCGTCCGAAACGGCACCTACAAGGCAGGCAAACATCGTTCCCGCGACAGCCTTTCTGGAATCGTATACAATATCCGTAACCGATATGTTTGATATGTCCGAATCTGAAGAGTATTCAATATCGGCGAGAATTTGTGTTAACAGCATTAAAAATTTTCTCCTTTTGTCAGTCGAAAATAGTCTTCTTTCCACATGCCTTTACAGTCGATAAAGCAAGACACTCAAGCGAATCCACATAAAAATCATCAAGCGCCTCGTTTTTCTTGATAAGCGACAATTCGGTACATCCGAGAATCACTCGCTGGCATCCAAGCGAGCGCATGGTATGTGCGACCGAATAAAAGCTTTCCATGTCCGCACGCTTACCGCATTTTATCTGATTGTAGATAATATCCATTATCCTTTTTTGATTGTCCGTATCGGGCACAACACACTCAATACCGTGACTTGCACAGTATTTCTGATACGTATTGGAATTCACAGTACCGTCCGTTGCAAGCAGTCCGAAACGGCTTACGCCTTGTGATTTAAGCGTTTTCACCGATTCTTCGATTATATTTAGTATCGGAACATCTATCTCGGCGGCAAGCCTGTCATAGAAGTAATGCGCTGTATTGCAGGGAATAGCAATAACGTCCGCTCCAAACTCGACCAACTTTTTTGCATCGGGGATCATTTTATCAAGCGGATCCTCATTCGATGCGCCCGTTATAAACGCAGTTCGGTCAGGAGTGGTAGCACGGCTTGATATTACAATGTCGATATGCTCCTGATCGGAGTCGGCTTTAGTAAGCGATGTGAGCAGTTCATAAAAATAAACCGTTGACATCGGACCGAGACCGCCGAGAATTCCGAGGAGCTTTGTGTTATTCTTTTCCATAATACTTTTTGAACTTCCCATAATGATTATAACCGTGCATTGTCAAGAAAAACACACGGCGCAGATTCATAAATGTATCGGGGCGATACCAGAGAGAAGCATGCGCTTTCCCTGCTCTTGCAAGCGCCTTTGCACGTTTTACCGACTCGGCATCACGGCAGTATTTGTAAACCACGCCCTTGGGAATGCTGTGCCAAAGCACCTCATTATCGCAGTAATAAGTATCCCCCAGGTCATTTTTCTTTACAAGATCCTCAACTATATAGCGAGCGACATTGCATCCGGCACTCGTCACATAATTGTTGCTTCGTCCAAGGCGGAGATTTATCTCAAAGGCGCGGAATGTACCGTCACGTTCGTCATACTTTATATCAAAATTCGAGTAACCGACAAAACCGATCTCCTCAAGATAAGCCTTGAACTTTTCCATTAACGGACGGTCAAGCTCGGTAATTATAGCGCAGTGATTTCCAAGTCCTTTCGGAGTGTGCTCCTCAAGAAGCACATGCCCGAGGCACATCATTTTAACCTTTCCGTTCTTATCCGAATAAGCGGTAAGCACGCGCATATTTGAATCGTCGCCCGGAATCATGTCCTGAAGTATTATCTTCTCGGGATATCCCGATTCGTATATGCGCTCAATAATAATTTTCGCTTCAAGCGCACTCGATGCGGTGTATACCTTTTTCATCCCGTCAAACGGATGTTTCCAATAAAGAGCACTCGACGACGGTTTTATGATTATAGGATAGCTGAAACCGATTACCGATTCTTCGAGTGCCGATTCAAGCTCGGTTTCCTTTGTGACAATCGCAGTTTTCGGGTAAAGTATGCCGTGGCGGTCGCAGTCCTCGTAAAAATTCGCCTTGTAAGCAAGACGCTCAAACAGCTCCGCGCCGATGTACGGCACAATGTAGCGTGGACGCAGGCGGTCTCCGTGATGAATAAGCATATCCGCGTAATCATCAGTACAGCCAAAAGCAATCAGCGTCGCGCCCTCATGCTCGTCGGCAAAACTCATAAGCGTCTCCACCATGACATCCGGCTCGTCGAGCTTTTCAACCGCGGTAAATTTTATGATTCTGGTATAATTTGAAGCACCTATGGCGTACCGTCCGAACGCATAGGACTTCACTCCATATTCCTCGTGAAATGCGCGCGCGACGTTATAGCAGTTAAGATCCGCGCCGAGCAATACGGGAATAATATTTTGACTTTCCATTTTTATAACCTCTGTTCGATATTATGATAAATAATCAGAAATCATGCTTCGTTTACGAAGAAGCGGCGATACCATGTAAGAAAAACATAGACCGTCCAGATACGGCGTCCGTTATTTGACTTGCCCGATTTATGATCATCAAGCAAACGAACAAGCTTTTCGGTATCAAAGAACTCTCCCGCTTCATCGCTCATAAACTCGCGCTTCACAAGCTCATAATACTTGTCCTCGGCAAGCCAGTACCGTATCGGCACTGGGAAGCCTAACTTCTTGCGGTCAGCCCACTCGTCGGGAAGCGTGCGGTTTGCCGCTTTACGGAAGATGTATTTAGTATTTTTGCCGTTTATTTTATACTCGTGCGGAAGCGCCTGCGCCTGCTCCATGACTTTTTTATCAAGGAAAGGTACGCGAAGTTCGAGCGAGCTTGCCATACTCATCTTGTCGGCTTTCAGAAGAATATCCCCCGGCAGCCACAAATTGAGATCAAGATACTGCTTTTTATCAAGCTCGGACTTCCCCTTGACTCGCGCATATATCGGCGCGGTAACTTCCCTAACCGACGGACCTACGCGGTACTCGGGACGAAGCACGGAAAGCGCATCCTTTTCATCCCATACCATAGCCTGACCGATAAAATAATCCTCCGGACGCCCGCTTGATTTGATTATAAAATCACGTCCCTTGAAATACGAAAATTTCTTTGCGACACCTGCTGCAGCAATACGAATAAATTGAGGGATTTTTTTATACTTTCGCATCATCGGAGTTTCAT
>JAFQVU010000082.1 GCA_017407885.1 Clostridia bacterium | reverse complement strand
GTGCGGCATCTGGATTTAAGGCATCCGGTGTTCATGCAGGCTTCCGTAAGAATAAACAGAAACGCGATATTGCACTTATCGTCGCCGATGATATTTGCACCGCCGCAGGTGTTTATACAACAAACAAGGTTTTCGCTGCTCCCGTTGGAGTTACCAGAGCACATCTTGCAAACGGTAAGGCACGTGCGGTCATATGTAACAGCGGAAACGCCAACACCTGCAACAGCGACGGATACGACAAGGCAAATGCAACCTGTGACATGCTCGCAAAGGCGCTGGGCATAAGCGCGGATGATATTATCGTTGCATCTACAGGTGTTATCGGAGTACCGCTTCCAATTGAACCGATTGAAGCGGGAATACCGATGCTTATAAATGAACTGGATCGCGGTATCGAGGCATCTAACAATGCCGCATGTGCTATCATGACCACCGATACCAAGAAAAAGGAATTTGCATATGAGCTGACTGTCGGCGGTAAGACGGTTCACCTTGGCGGTATTTGCAAAGGTTCCGGTATGATTCGCCCCAATATGGCGACCATGCTTTGCTTTATTACCACAGATGCGGCAATTTCTTCGGAAATGCTTCAGAAAGCGTTGTCAGAGATAATCAAGGACACCTTTAACATGGTAAGCGTTGACGGCGATACATCAACTAACGACATGGTAACCGTTATGGCATCAGGCAAGGCAGGTAATGGCGAGATTGTTGCTGAAGGCGAGGATTTTGATGCATTCAAAGCAGGTCTTGCAACCCTCTGCAAGCGTCTTGCAATGTCAATCGCTTCCGACGGCGAGGGTGCAACAAAGCTGCTTGAGTGCCGTGTTCGCAACTTCAAGGATATAGACGGCGCACGCGTGCTTGCAAAGTCTGTTATTTCCTCTTCGCTTGTAAAGACCGCCATGTTTGGTGCGGATGCAAACTGGGGACGCATCCTTTGTGCACTCGGTTATGCAGGTGTCGATATTGATACGGATTCAATCGACGTTAGATTCAAGAGCAGTGCCGGAGAGATACTTGTATGTGAAAACGGTCGCGGCGTTGATTTCTCCGAAGAACTTGCAAAGACTATTCTTCTTCGCCGCCATTTAACAATCGATGTTGACATGAAATCAGGAAATGTCGATGCTACAGCGTGGGGATGTGACCTCAGCTATGAGTACGTAAGAATAAACGGCGACTACAGATCATAAGGTTAGTGAGGTATAGCGTGAAAAATTCACGCAACGAATTTTTGTCTTTGCCGGCTTTGCCGCCAATTTGCGTGCAAACCGACAAAAATATCGAAGATAAGGAAGTCTTTGCAAAGCAAAGACGTGGAAATTAAAATGTTTCTTTCAAATATGGACAAGGCAACAGTCCTGACTCAGGCATTGCCTTATATTCAGAAATATACCGGAAAAACAATCGTTGTAAAATACGGCGGCAACGCCATGATTAATGAAGGACTCAAAGAGGCAGTTATATCTGACCTTGTGCTTCTGTCTCTTGTAGGTATCAATGTGGTGCTTGTACACGGCGGCGGCCCCGAAATTTCCGATATGCTAAAGCGTGTCGGCAAGGAGTCCAAATTTATCAACGGACTTCGCTATACGGATGATGAGACTATCGAGATTGTTCAGATGGTGCTTGCAGGAAAGACTAACAAGGATCTTGTAAATAAGATCGAGCGCATCGGCGGCAAAGCTGTCGGTCTCTGCGGTATTGACGGCGGTATGATCAAGGCTCATAAGCTTGAGGGCGATGCTGATTACGGCAATGTCGGTGAGATATATGAGGTTGACACTTCTATAATCAAGGACAACATTGATAAAGGTTACATACCTGTAGTTTCGACCGTGGCACTTGGCGACGATGACAGTCCCGTATACAACATAAACGCAGATACGGCGGCTTGCAAGATTGCGATTGCGCTTGGAGCATCCAACCTGCTTCTGCTCACGGACACTCGCGGTCTTATGCGTGACGTTAAGGATGAGGACACGCTTATTCCCGAAGTTCGTCTTGATGAAGTGCAGACGCTTATCGACGAGGGCGTTATTAGCGGCGGTATGATTCCGAAGGTGCAGTGCTGCGTTGATGCGGTCAACGGCGGAATTGCGCATACTGTTATTCTCGATGGACGTATTTCCCATTCGATACTAATAGAAATGCTTTCCGATGAGGGTATTGGTACGCTGTTTAAGAAATAAGAGGGACGCAAAATGAATACACAACAGATTATGGCGCTCGACCATGAAAACATAATGCAGACCTACGGCAGACTGCATATAGCGCCCGTTACGGGAAAAAATGCTACTATGACGGATGCCGACGGCAAAACTTACATAGACTTTACCAGTGGTATCGGAGTAAATTCGCTTGGCTGGTGTGATGAGGGATGGATAGGCGCGGTTGAAGCACAGCTTCATAAGCTTCAACATATGTGCAACTATTTTTACTCAGAGTCCGCAGGAAAGCTTGCTGAGCAGTTGGTAAAGCTTTCAGGACTCAACCGAGTCTTTTTCGGTAACTCGGGTGCCGAAGCAAATGAGGGAGCTATAAAGCTTGCCCGTAAATATTCATTTGACAAATACGGAGAGGGAAGAGCGACTATCATTACCCTCACCAACTCCTTCCACGGTCGCACGGTAACAACGCTCGCTGCGACCGGACAGGATGTTTTTCATCAGTATTTCTATCCGTTTACCGATGGATTTAAGTATGTTGAGGCAAACAATACAGATGCGATATGTGAAGCAATGACCGCAGACGTATGCGCGGTGATTGCCGAGCCGATACAGGGGGAGGGCGGAGTAAATCCGCTTGATGTTCAGTATGTAAAGGCATTACGCGAACTTTGCGATGAGCGCGACGTACTTCTTATATTCGACGAGGTTCAGACGGGTATCGGACGCTGCGGTAAAGTGTTCGCGTACGAACATTTCGGCTTGAAGCCGGATATCGTTACGCTTGCAAAAGGTCTTGGCGGCGGACTCCCGATTGGCGCATTTATCGCAGGCGAAAAGTGTGAGGCTACTCTTGGTGCCGGACTGCATGGCTCTACGTTCGGTGCGAACCCCGTAGTTGCCGCAGGAGCATGCGAGGTTATTTCACGAGTGTCAGATTCTGATTTTCTCGCAGAGGTCGAGAAAAAAGGGCAGTATCTTATAAATGCAGTGATGGCAAAATCTCCGTCAAAGGTCAAAGCGGTTCGTGGACGCGGCATGATGATTGGATTTGTCGTCGAAGGGAATCCAAAAGATTATCTCCACGCATGCGCTGATGCCGGACTTCTTGTACTTACGGCAGGCAAGGATGTCATCCGCTTGCTTCCGCCGCTCACAATATCTTATGAAGAGATAGACAAGGGCGCGGCGATTCTTGCAGATGTCTTGAAATAATGCGTACAAATAAATAATACAACCGAAAGGAAACAACCACCATGATGCATGATCTTCTTAAAATGGCAGACCTCAATAAAGAGGAAATACTTGATATATTAAATCTTGCAATGCAGCTTAAATACGAGCAGAAAAACGGTATAGCTCATAAGCATCTCGCCGGTCAGACACTTGGCATGATATTCCAGAAGGCTTCTACCAGAACCCGCGTATCGTTTGAAGCCGGTATGTATCAGCTCGGCGGTCAGGCGCTCTTTCTCTCCTCGCGCGATCTTCAGATAGGACGCGGCGAGCCGATCGAGGATACTGCGCGCGTGCTTTCCCGCTATCTTGACGGTATCATGATCCGTACCTTCGCGCAGAAGGAAGTTGAGGATCTCGCTGAATATGCAAGTATCCCGATAATCAACGGTCTTACCGATTACTGCCATCCTTGTCAAGTGCTCGCCGATCTTCAGACAATCCGCGAATTCAAGGGCGGATTTGACGGACTCAAAATGTGCTACATCGGTGACGGAAACAACATGGCAAACTCCCTTATCGTCGGCGGACTCACTGTCGGTATGAAGGTTTCTGCGGCTTGCCCCAGCGGATATCATCCCGATGCGAAGGTGCTTGATTTTGCGAAGCCGTACGGTGATGCATTCAAGCTGACTGACAACATACTTGAAGCGGCTAAAGACGCTGACGTGCTCTTCACTGACGTATGGGCTTCCATGGGACAGGAAGACGAGGCAGAGAAGCGCAGAATCGCTTTCAAGGGTTATCAGATCAACGATGAAGTTCTCGATGTAGCGGCAAAGGATGCT
>JAFQVU010000081.1 GCA_017407885.1 Clostridia bacterium | reverse complement strand
TTATCCCGAGCGTGCAGCTTACATACTTTCACTTTTCCTCACCGACTATACCTATGAGGAACTGCTCGCAGACTGCAATGCAGCATATGCTCCCGACCGTTTTGTCGGCGGTGCCGCACCGCTCCATAAGCTGAACGATGACACATTCGTGCTTGAATTATGGCACGGTCCGACGTCCGCGTTCAAGGATATGGCACTTCAGATCATGCCGAAGCTCCTGGCCGCCGCTCTTAAAAAGACCGGTGAGGAGCGCACCGCATTCATCCTCGTTGCTACCAGCGGTGATACCGGTAAGGCGGCACTTGAGGGGTATCGCGATGTTGACGGCGTTAAGATAATGGTGTTCTACCCCGTTGACGGAGTAAGCCGCGTGCAGAAGCTTCAGATGGCAACACAGCTCGGCGAAAATGTTTCCGTCTGCGCGATTGAAGGTAACTTTGACGATGCACAGACCGGTGTTAAGAAGATCTTCTCCGATAATGAAATGGCAGAACTGCTTGATTCAAACGGTGTATTCCTGTCAAGTGCAAACTCGATTAACTGGGGCAGACTTGCTCCGCAGATCGTTTACTATGTATCCGCATACTGCGATCTTATCGAAAGCGGTGAGATCATCTCGGGCGAGAAGATCGACGTTACCGTTCCTACCGGTAATTTCGGCAATATCTTCGCGGCTTACATTGCAAAGATGATGGGACTCCCGATTAATCGTCTCATCTGCGCATCCAACAAGAATAACATTCTTACAGACTTCCTTGAAACGGGTACATATGACCGTAACAGAAGCTTCTTTACGACCATGTCTCCGTCAATGGACATACTCATCTCCTCAAACCTCGAGCGTCTTCTCTATGTATTGAGCGGTGCCGAGAACACCGCCGAGCTTATGAAGAAGCTCAATGCCGAGGGATGCTACACGGTTGATGCAGAGCTTAAATCGAAGCTTGATGCGCATTTTACCGGCTTGTTCTGCGATGAGGCAAATACTGCGGCTGAGATAAAACGCACCTTTGAAGAGGACAAGTACCTTATCGACACCCACACAGCAGTCGGTCTCAACTGCGCAAAGCAGTATATGGCAAAATGCCGTGATGGACTCAAAATGGTAGTAGCTTCAACGGCAAGTCCGTACAAGTTCGCTTCCGATGTTTACACATCAATTACCGGCAAGGCTCCGACCGATGAGGTTTCGGCGCTCGATGAGCTTTCTGCTCTTACCGGTACCGAGATCCCCTATCCGCTCAAGGATATCGACAAGCGCGAGATACGCTTCAAGACTGTCATAGGCAAGCAGGCAATGCCCGATGAGGTCAAGAAAAATCTCGGAATTAAATAAAACGAGCTTAACGCGTGATTTCTCCGCGAAGTTCGAATGTCGCACAGCGTGTTTCAGATGAATTTATCGCATTTATTCTGCCGATAGTGACTCTCTCGGCGGTGCAGAAGTTGTCGCCGTCGTGGTAGACACAGTTTTTCGCATCGCAGGTAATACCCCTTATATGGCGCGGTATCGTATCGGCACGGGTAATTAAGTTGTTTGTAAAAAGTCCCATTGTTTGTTTCCTTTTATGAAGTGAAATCTACGATATCAGTATTTCCGCACAATTTGCGATTATTCCGTATCTTAAAGAAAGCCAGGAGGTTATGAATGTCACTGTATGTTTTATCTGACACACATCTTTCAATAAGTGACAACAAGCCGATGGACATCTTCGGCGCGCGCTGGACGGGATATACCGAAAAGCTTCGCACCCGATGGAATCGCGTTGTAACGAAAGATGATACAGTAGTCATCGCGGGGGATATTTCGTGGGCAATGAGTCACACCGGCGCTCTCGAAGATTTGCGGTTTATTGAGAACCTCAACGGCAAAAAGATAATCGGAAGAGGAAATCACGATTATTGGTGGACTTCGCTTACCAAGCTTAACACGCTTTGCCGTGACAACGGATTTGAGACGATACAGTTTCTTTACAATAACGCCTATGCTGTCGAGGATTTCATAATCTGCGGCTCGCGCGGATGGTATATTGATGATGCCAATAAAAATATGCCGCAGGAAGCGGATTATCAGAAGATAGTCGCACGCGAAGCAATACGGCTTGAAATAAGTCTTGACGAGGCGGTGAAACTGCGCGACGTGAAGTTCGCCGAAGATGGCATTATGCGTGAGATACTCGTATTTCTTCATTTTCCGCCGGATTTCCGCGGATATGTTTGTGAGGAGATAGTCGCGGTGCTTAAAAAATTCGGAGTCAATCGCTGCTACTACGGACACATTCACGGAGTGTACGATATTCCGAGAAGTGAGGTCTCGGGCGGCATCAGATACACTTTGACCTCGGCAGATTTCCTTGATTTCTCGCCTTTACCTATACTACCCGAGAACGAATTTTAACAAAATTCTGAAATAAATAAAAATTTATCGCGCAACGCCTTGACTTTACGCGAAAATATAGTATAATATTATTTAGGAAAAAATTAAAAATAAATGCTCGCAGACTGTGTACAGCTTACGATATTGCTGTTATAACGTGCGGCAATATCATTTGGAGGATAAAAACCATGAGCTTGAAAAATGTAAACAAACCCGAGACTAATGTAGTCGAGATCGAATTTACCGCTGATAAGGCGACATTCGATGCAGCTGTTGACAAGGCATTCAAGAAGAATGCGAAAAACATCAACATCCCAGGCTTCCGCAAGGGCAAGGCACCTCGTCACATCATCGAAAAGATGTACGGTAAGGGCGTGTTCTATGATGAGGCACTTAACGATATCGTTGGTCCTGCATACGAGGATGCTATGAAGGATCAGGATTTCCAGATCGTAAGCCAGCCTGAATTTGACGTTGCTTCTATCGACGATGACGGCGTTACCTTCAAGGCAAAGTTCTACGTAAAGCCTGAGGTTAAGATTGCTGATTACCTCGGAATCGAAGTTACCAAGACTGTACGTGAGGCAACTGATGCTGACGTTGATGCTGAAGTTGAGCAGACTCGCGCACGTAATTCCCGTCAGATCGAGATATCTGACCGTGCCGCGCAGGACGGCGATATCACCGTTATTGACTTCGACGGTTATGTTGACGGCGTAGCATTCGACGGCGGTAAGGCTGAAAAGTACACACTTACTCTCGGTTCCGGATCGTTCATCCCCGGCTTTGAGGAGCAGATCGTTGGCAAGAACATCGGCGAAGAGTTCGATGTAAACGTAACCTTCCCCGAGGAATATCACGCAAAGGAGCTTGCCGGCAAGCCCGCAGTATTCAAGTGTAAGCTTCACGAGATCAAGTATAACGAGCTTCCCGAGCTTGATGACGAGTTTGCAAAGGATGTTTCTGAATTTGACACACTCGCTGAATATAAAGCAGATGTTAAGGCAAAAATTCAGGACAGATACAACAAGACCGCTGACGGAGAGATCGAGGATCAGCTTATCGCGGCTCTTATTGAAAAGCTTGATGCAGAGATCCCCCAGCCTATGTTCGATGCTGAAACCGAGAACTTCGTTCGCGATTTCGACAACAGACTTCGTATGCAGGGACTTGACCTCAAGACCTACTTCCAGTACACCGGTCTCAATCTCGATGCTATGAGAGCACAGATGGCTCCTCAGGCAGAGCGTCAGGTCAAGACAAGACTTGCACTTGAAAAGATCGTTGAGCTTGAGAAGATCGTTCCCACCGAGGATGAGATCAACGAAGAGTTTGACCGCATCGCAAAGGCTTACAATATGGAGCTTGACAAGGTTAAGGAAATGGTTGATCTTGCTATGGTTACCGCGGATGTTTCGGTTAAGAAGGCAGTTGACCTTGTAAAGGAAAAGGCAGTAGTTACCGAGAAGGCATGGGAAGCTCCCAAGGCTGAATAATTATCGCCTGTTTTAAATAGTTCATAACGGGCGGCGATTGCCGCCCGTATCATTATTTATAAAAAATTTGTCGTCATTTGGCGAAAGAAAGGTAATTTTAGTATGGCACTTGTACCAATGGTAGTGGAGCAGACCGTTCGCGGCGAACGCTCCTATGATATCTACTCCCGTCTTTTAAACGACCGTATCGTTTTTCTCTCCGATGAGGTAAACGATACAACCGCATCTCTTGTTGTGGCACAGCTTCTTTTCCTTGAAGCGCAGGATCCCGACAAGGATATAAACCTCTACATCAACAGCCCCGGTGGCTCTATCTCCGCAGGTATGGCTATTTACGACACCATGAACTTCATCAAATGCGATGTTTCGACCATCTGTATCGGTATGGCGGCAAGCATGGGCGCATTCCTTCTTGCGGCAGGGACAAAGGGTAAGCGCTTCGCGCTCCCTAACAGCGAGATTATGATCCACCAGCCGCTTCTCGGCGGTCTTCAGGGTCAGGCATCCGATATCAAAATCCACGCTGATCATATTATCCGCATCCGCGAGCGCATGAACACCATCCTCGCAGAGCGTACAGGTCAGACAGTCAAGCAGATCGAAAAGGACACTAACCGCGACAACTTCTTAACAGCCGATGAAGCCTGCAAGTACGGTCTTATTGACAAGGTTATCGCGAAAAGAGAAGGCTAAAAGGAATAAAAAATGTCAAACAGTCGTGAATCAAATAACTCTGTAAAACACTGTTCATTCTGCGGAAGAAGCGAGACACAGGTCGAATTTCTCATTCCCTCACCAACGGGAGCGATAATCTGTGATAACTGTATTGATGCATGCAATCAGATTATTTTCGATCATGAACAGTTGATGAGCGAGGGCGAGGAGCTGTCATTGGCAACGCTTCCGAAGCCTGCCGAGATTAAGGCAATGCTCGATGAATATGTCATCGGTCAGGATGCGGCGAAAAAAGTGCTCTCGGTTGCAGTGTATAACCACTACAAGCGTATTTTAAATGCGCCCAAGCCTCAAAGACGCGGCAGGAAGTCTGCTGACGAAAAGGCAGCCGACGACGTTGAAATACAGAAAAGCAATGTGCTTCTCCTCGGTTCAACCGGTGTCGGAAAGACCTATCTTGCACAAACGCTCGCAAAGGCACTCAAAGTACCGTTTGCTATCGCGGATGCAACCACGCTTACCGAGGCAGGATACGTC
>JAFQVU010000010.1 GCA_017407885.1 Clostridia bacterium | reverse complement strand
TGCTGCTGCGTCGACAACGCTCTGCCAGTTCTTATCAACGTCGATCTTCTTCTTAGAAATGTTTGCAATACCCTCTGCATCGTTTACCTTAAGAACCTTTGCTTCGATCTCATCGCCCACTTTATAAAGCTCACAGAGCTTAACTGCAGGATCATCGGTAAGTTCATCGTATGTAATAATACCGGTGAACTTTACGCCGGGGATCTCGACCTGGATCTCGTTTTCGGAAACCTGTGTGATCACGCCGGTGATACGGTCGCCGTTCTTGATAGTTTTGATGCTTTCGTCAAGCATCTCTTCAAATGTTTTTTCAATGTTCTCGCTCATTATAGTTTGAACCTCCTGAATAATTTTGCCGGGAGTTGAAGCTCCTGCGGCAATTCCCACCTTCATATGGGGCTTAACATACTCGAGCGGAATGGAGGAAGCATCTTCAATCAAAAAGGAAAGGGGTAAATTTTGCTTACTGATGTCATAGAGCTTGTTCGTATTTGAACTCTCTTTGCCGCCAATAATAATCATCATATCCATTTTTCGGGATAGCTTCAAGACTTCATCCTGCCTATTTTCTGTTACACTACATATTGTATCATAAATTTTCGGATTTGTATATAGTTTTTCGAAAATTTTTATAGTTTTTTTCCATTCTAATAAGTTTTGAGTGGTTTGCGCTACCAAAACCGGCTGTTTGTTGGTAATATTGACGGCACTCAATTTTTCAACAAGCCCCTCTGCCGTTGTTGAGATAACATATTCGCATCTCGCATAGCTGACAATGCACTGCACTTCCGGGTGTGAGCTGTCACCGAGCACACAAAGAATGGTATTCTCATTAGTCTCATCGCGAGCTATGCTGTGTATTTTTTTCACATACGGGCACGTACAGTCACGCACGGTAAAATACGGATTTTCAGCAGCAAGTGCCGAAAGACGCTCATCAAGCTCCGCTGTAATTCCGTGCGCACGTGTGCAGATAACCGTCGGATTTTTTTTACTTGCACTTGCAACAGCCGCTTCGATCTCCTCGGCATCAATCACACGCACTCCACGCGACTCAAGATCACGTATGAATCCCGGATTGTGTATAAGCTTCCCGAGCGTATAAATAGTTCCGCCCTCTTTTATTGCATCTTCGACAGTATCAATAGCACGGGACACGCCAAAGCAAAATCCCGCAAGTTTTGCAACGGTAACACTCATTTGCTTCTTCTCTCCTCGGGCATAAGCTCGGAAATTCTATCGAACATAACCCCTGACGCACGGGAATATTCCTCACTGCCGCCCTTCTCGAATCCAAATTCGGCATATTCAATCGGCTTGCCAACGTATATGTCTATTCTGCGAAAAGGAAGCACGCGGTCTTTTTTTGTCGCAATGAACATCGGCAGAACAGGGACTCCGGCGCGATAGGTCGCCATTGCCGCGCCGCCTTTGATTTCATCCTTGGTCGTGTCAAATTTGCGGTTTCTGAATCGGTGTCCCTGCGGAAACATACCGACAACCTCACCCGATTCGAGAAGTGCAATAGATTTTTTTATCGGAGCAACTGCGCTTCCCTTTCTGTCAACGGGAAAAGCCCCAGCAGATTTGACTATACGGCCAATCAGCGGCACCTTGAACACTTCCTTCTTTGCCATGAAGCGTATCTGCCTCTTAAGAGCAACAGCCATAACAAGGACGTCTATATAGCTGATATGGTTTGCAATCGCAAGATATCCGCCATCCTGCGGCTCATTTTCACTTCCGTGAACGTGAATCTGAAAGAACCACGAAATCAGTCCCTGCAGATTTTTTTTGATCCATACATATGCGTTCATTTACTTTCCTGCTTTCCAACCGGTCTTCTCGAAGATAATTTCAAGCGCACGGACAACTGTGCCTTCCTCATCAAGCTCGCTGTTATCGAGTGTTATAGCATCTTCAGGCTTGATTGCTGGAGCAACCGCGCGAGTCGAGTCCGCATGGTCGCGCTTCTTCATATCCGAAAGGACCTCTTCAAATGTGACACTCTGCCCTTTTGCAAGCAGTTCCTTGGTACGGCGCATCGCACGCACCTCATCACTCGCGGTAAGGTATATTTTAACATCCGCATCCGGCAGAACAACGCTTCCTATGTCACGTCCGTCCATGATAACCGAAGAACGGTGTGCAAATCCACGCTGTGTATCAAGAAGAAATGCGCGTACTGCAGGAAGTGCCGAAACAGCAGAAGCATACATCGACATCTCGGGCGTGCGTATTGCGTCACCTACGCACTCGCCATTGAGATATACCTGCTGTACGCCGTCCTCGATTACGACATCAATGTCAAGCGAAGCAAGCAGCGGCTTGACCGCTTCTTCATCGTGGGGGTCAACGTCATTTCTGCGCACGTAAAGCCCGACAGTGCGGTAAAGTGCACCGGTATCGAGGTATACTATGCCAAGGCGCTTTGATATCTCCTTGGCAAGCGAGCTTTTACCGGCACCGCTCGGACCGTCAAGAGCAATTGCAATTTTATTCATTTTAATGACCATAGCTTTCGCTCTGCGAAAGCTTCCTTTCTTGTCCTTTTTGAGACGTGGTTTATGCGGCAAAACGTCGCTTGTTAAGCGATGTAACGCCACAAAAGGTAGTTTGAAAGATTTATCTTTCAAACTTTTCTCCTATCAATTATTTTTTACCACTCGCACGCCGCAGATTCCGCCGCAAGCCGCGCCGTGGCAAATGCAATCTGAAGATTAAATCCGCCCGTGTATGCGTCAACGTCAATGACCTCACCTGCAAAATAAAGGCCCGGAACTATCTTTGATTCCATAGTTTTAGGCGATATCTCTTTTACATTTACACCGCCGGAAGTTATTATCGCCTCATCAATCGGACGGAATTTTACAGCAGTAAGCGGTAGCGCCTTCAAAAGCGATACCAGTCCGTGGCGTTCCTCTCTGGTTATCGAATTACACTTACGTCGTCCGTCTATACCCGACAGTCTCACGACAATAGGAATTAATTTTGACGGAAGAAGTTCACTGAGCGAATTGATGAAATCACGGTTGATATTCTTTGAAAAGTCTCCCTGCAAGCGCTTGTCGAGCGTTTCAAAATCAAGTGCCGGCTTGAGGTCTATAAACAATCCGATTTTTTTGCAGCCGAGCCCCTTCATGTGGCTAGATGCCGAAAGCACAATCGGTCCCGAGACTCCGAAATGAGTGATAAGCATTTCTCCCTGCTCGAAATATACCTCTTTATCACCATCCATAACCGTCAGCGATACGTTCCGCAGAGAAAGCCCCATTGCTTCCTTCACCCATTTTTCCGAACATTCTATCGGAACAAGCGAAGGCTTGGGAGTAACAATAGTATGCCCGAGGTTCTGTGCGAATTTATATCCGTCGCCCGTTGAACCGGTCAGCGGGTACGATGCACCGCCGGTTGCGACTATAACCGCATCGGCGTGATATACGTCACCGCCGGTGCTCACGGAGAATCCGTCGCCTTCTACGGCAATGTCGGTTACACGCGCAGTTACAATCTCCACACCGAGACGGTTCATCCGCCTCTTCAGCACGCCGCATATATCCCCTGCTTTATCGGATACAGGAAACACACGATCCCCACGCTCTGTCTTGAGCGGAACGCCAAGCGACTCAAAGAATTCCATAACATCTTGCGGCGTGAAATTATTCAGCGCCGTGTACATAAAGCGAGGATTTGTCGGTGTATTTTCGATATGAGTATTAATGTCACTGTTATTTGTTAGGTTACAGCGCCCCTTGCCCGGGAGGAGCAGTTTTTTGCCGAGGCGGTAATTTCGCTCAATAAGCGTGACCTTTGCTCCTGCTTCCGATGCAAAGATCGCCGCGGTCATACCCGCGGCGCCTCCGCCGATTATAATTATATTTTTCATACGATAAACCGATCATTTTGTATGAGGTGAAGCATCTGATTTTTCGTACACCTCATATTCATCCCAAATATTTTCAAGGCGCTCAAAGGTCTCCGCAAGCTCCGCGTGCTTCTTTTTTCCGATAGCAACTATAAGTGCATTGACTATAGAAAGCGGCGCTACAAGCGAATCGACAAACGATGCCATATCGCTTTTGGCAAGAAGAAGGTCATCAGCATGTGATGCAATCGGAGATGCGGCACTGTCTGTAAGTGCGATTACATGCGCCGACTGAGATTTAGCATATTCAAGAGCGTTGATAATACGCTTTGAATAACGCGGGAAGCTGATACCGATTATTACATCCTCCGAAGATATGCGGAGAATCTGCTCAAATATTTCCGAACCGCTTGTTGTACGAACAAGTCTGACATGCGGAAAAACAAGATTCAGATAGTGGTACAAAAAGCTTGCAACAGATGAGGATGAACGCATACCGATAATGTATATCATCCTCGCGCCGATCATCGCATCAACAGCGTTATTGAAGCTGTCACGGTCGATTTCATCAAGCGTGCGACGTATCTTATCAATATCGGACACAAGCACCTTTTCGAGAAGGTCAGCATCTCCGATGCGGTCATTGGTTATCTCGATACGCTGAAGTGTGGTTAACTTTGTTCTGATAAGCTCCTGAAGAGAATGCTGCAGCTCCGGATATCCCTCAAAGCCGAGTTCATTTGCAAATCGCACAACCGTTGATTCCGAGACACCTACAATTGATCCGAGCTTCGCCGCAGTCATATACGCCGCCTTGTCGTAATGTGCAAGCATGTAGGACGCTATTTGCTTCTGTCCTTTTGAGAGCTCCGGCATTTTTTCGGAGATCAGTGCAAGCAGATCTTGGGTGTTTGTACTCATTTTACACCAATATCGCGGCGATAATGCATGTCGGTAAACTCTACCGCTTTTATTGCATCGTAAGCCTTGGCGATAGCCTCATCGAGATTCGCGCCCTTTGCGGTAACGCCAAGCACACGTCCGCCGGAAGTAACAAGCTTGCCGTCCTTGATATCCGTACCGGCATGGTATACCATAATATCATCACGTCCGGCAAGGGTATCAAGTCCCTTTATCTCATACCCTTTCGCATATTTCGTAGGATAACCGCCCGATGCCGCAACTACGCACACACAAGCTCCGTCTTCCCACTCAATGTCTATAGTGTCAAGCTTTTCGTCGATAACAGCGTTTACGATAGAGAGGAAATCAGTCTTAAGTCTGGGGAGCACT
>JAFQVU010000080.1 GCA_017407885.1 Clostridia bacterium | reverse complement strand
AGAGCAAAGGACGTCATTATCATACGATAGTGACGTCCTTTGCGCCGATCAGCTCCGCTTCCCGAGCGTCGTGTGTTACGCAGACTATAGTTCTGCCTTCGGCATACCGATTTATTACGGCGGCAACGCGTTCGCGGTTTGCTTCGTCAAGCGCGTTTTTATCCATAGTGCGAAGCATGCGCAGCATAACGCGGCGAAGCGCATCCGCCTCCTGCGGTTCGATCTTACCCGAATCAGGCTTGACCTCATCGGTATCCTTTATCATTCGTCCCGAATACTGTCCGAACTGCTCGGTAAGATACCCTGCCGCCTGCTTCATACGCTGATATTCGAGAAGCATAGCGGCAAGCTTGGCACGCGGATCCTCTTCTTCATCTTCAGGTTTCGGCAGGAGCATCTTACTCTTTATAAGCATCAGCTCGCTCGCCATAACTATAAATTCTCCGGCGACCTCCATGTCCATTTTCTGCATGAGGTCGATATATTCCATATACTGCTCGAAAATGAGCGCAATGGGAATATCGGTTATTTGAACTTTATTCTTGTCAATAAGCTTTAGAAGCAGGTCGAGCGGTCCCTCGAAAGCTTCAAGCTTGTACATAATATTTTCCATAGCGTCTCATCTTTCATTTAAGTTAGATTATGGGAATAAGCCATGATAATCCGCGATAAATGCCGTTCACCGCCATAATAAGCGGAGTATCTAAAAGTCCGATGAAGAGAAGTGCTATAAGCACTATAGATATAGTCTGCTCGTACTTCATAACCCCAAAATAGAGTTTGTCGGGAAGAAATGCATACAAAACGCGCGAGCCGTCAAGCGGCGGCACCGGTAGAAAATTGAACACGGCAAGCGAAATGTTCATTGTGATAAACATGCGCAGAAATCCTATAGCCACGGCATAAAGATTTAGCGAAAAGCCTTCGTTTATCGGAAGAATACCCTCCATTCCAAGAAAAGCGAGCAATTCAAATAAAGCAACGCCGACAAGCGCAAGCAAAAGATTCGACACCGGACCTGCCAATGCTGAAATCGCCATTCCCCGTCTCGGATTCTTGAAGTTTCCGGCACGTATCGGTACCGGATTCGCCCAACCGAAGCCAAACAAGAGCATACTGACAAATCCCCACGGATTAAGATGTTTAAGGGGATTAAGCGAAAGCCGCCCAAACTTTGCGGCTGTATCATCGCCAAGCTTACTCGCCGCCCATCCATGCGATACCTCATGGACAGTAAGCGCGATCAGAACGATAACAAGCCTCTGCAGAAGCTCCATTATTGCGATTCCGATATTGTCTGCATGAATAAGCGAGTCTATCATTTTGCATCCTCCATAAGAGCCAAGATTGCACGCATTGCTTCATCTTTGCCCATACCGTCAAGCGCGGAGAACGGGATTATTTCGCATCCCTCTCTCACAAGCGGATTTTCACGAAGCGATTCAAGTGCCGCCTTGCGGTTGGTCACGTTCAGTTTGTCCGCTTTAGTTGCGATGATGATGTACGGAATATCCGACTGGTTCATAAAATCGAGCATCATTTCATCGTCCGCGGTAGGACCGACCTTGAGATCAATGAGCTGTGCAACCGCGGTCATCGTCCCCGACGTGAAATAGGAATCGGTAAGCTTTGACCATTTCGCCTTATCTGCCGGCGCACGCTTTGCAAAACCGTATCCGGGCAAGTCGACTATATAGAATTTTTTATCGACACGGTAAAAGTTTATAGTTATCGTTTTACCGGGTGAACCTGAAACTCTTGCAAGGCTTTTTCTGCCAACAAGCTTATTAAGAAGCGAGCTTTTTCCCACGTTGGAACGCCCCGACAAGGCTATCTGCGGTAATTTATCTGTCGGGAATTGACTCTGCAGTCCCGCCGTCATAACAAGCTCGGTATTATTTAGATTAAGAGCCATATCTGTGCTCCTTTCGATTATCTTACAAGTGCCCTTTCAAGCACCTCATCCGCAGTCTTTACGCGGACAAACTCAACATTTTCGCGAACCACATCTGCACAGTCCTCGAGATCTGCAAAGTTATCGTCCGGAATGAGAACGGTCTTAACTCCAGCCGCATAAGCCGCAAGCGTTTTTTCACGAAGTCCGCCGATTGCAAGTACATTTCCACGCAGTGTTACCTCGCCCGTCATAGCAATATCGCGGCGAACAGGCACCTCGGAAAGCGCACTTGCGATAACAGTAACAAGCGTTACACCGGCACTCGGTCCGTCCTTTGGCACTGCACCTTCGGGTACGTGAATATGTATATCCTTAGTCTTATAGAAATCGGGGTCTATGCCAAGCTCGTTTGCACGTGAGCGCACGAAGCTGACAGCAATTCTCGCCGACTCCTTCATAACGTCACCGAGTGAACCGGTAAGCTCAAGCTTTCCGCTCCCCTCAAATACCGCCGCCTCGATACGAAGCATGTCGCCGCCCGTCTGCGTGTAAGCAAGACCGTTTACTGCTCCGATTTCATCCTGTGCCGAGATGCGGTCGGGCATAGTCTTGGGAGCGCCGAGGTATTCTTTGAGATTCTCCGATTTAACTGTGATCTTCTTTGTATCCGGCGAGTCTACAAGCTTCTTCGCGCACTTACGGCAGATAGCACCAAGCTCGCGCTCTAAATTACGCACTCCTGCCTCGCGCGTATAACGGTCGATCACCGTATATATAGCATCGTCTGTAATTTTAAGATTACGTCCTGTAATGCCGCACTTTTTCATCTGCTTCTTAAGCATATGATTCTTTGCAATTGCCAGCTTCTCCTCACGTGTGTAGGTCTTCATTTCGATTACCTCCATACGGTCAAGAAGCGGACGCGGTACGGTATCAAGCGTATTTGCGGTCGCGATAAATATGCACTGCGAGAGGTCATAAGGAAGCTCAACAAAGTGATCGCGGAAATTCTTATTCTGTTCGGGATCAAGCACCTCAAGCATTGCCGATGCCGGATCGCCGTTTATGTTATTGCTTGTCATTTTGTCGATCTCATCGAGAAGAATCACAGGATTCTTTGTTTTCGCACGCTTCAGCGCTTCAATGATACGTCCCGGCATTGCACCGATATATGTCTTGCGGTGACCGCGTATTTCCGCCTCATCGCGCACACCACCGAGCGATACACGAACATACTTGCGTCCGAGAGCGCGTGCTATTGATGCGCCTATCGACGTCTTACCGACACCGGGAGCACCGACAAGGCAGAGTATCTGCCCTCCAGAATCCTCGGTCAGCTGCTTGACTGCAAGAAATTCAATAATGCGGTCTTTTACGTTGTCAATACCGTCATGGTCATCATCAAGTATCTTTCTTGCACGCTTAAGATCAGTTCGGTCTTTGGTGATTTTACTCCACGGAAGCGCAAGGCAAACATCAAGGTAATTCCTTATTACACTTCCCTCCGCCGAGCCAAACTGCATTTTGGTAAGGCGGTCAAATTCCTCACGAAGCTTGTCCTTAACCTCGTCCGATGCATCAAGCGCCGTTATTTTTTCGCGGTAGCGCACCATTTCGGGAGCATCGTCAAGCCCTAGTTCCTCCTGTATAACATGGAGCTGTTCTTGGAGTATTGTTTCACGGTGACGGCGATTCATTCGCTCACCGACCGTATGCTGCACCTGAAGTTCAACGCGCAGCAGCTGTACCTCATCATAAAGAAGGCGTATAACCTCCTCGATACGCGCCATCGGCTCGGAAATATTAAGTATAGTCAGCTTGTCGCTGTATCGAACAAGCAGATGAGCGGCGATATAGTCCGAAAGCTGGTCTGGAGAGGATATTCCCATAATAGCCGCGCTCGGTTCTGCCGGAAGCTTTGGCATAAGTTCAGCAAGCTTTTTTGAAGCGTTCTGCGCCTCGCGCACAAGTGCCTCGCCCTTTAGTCCGCCGTTGTCCTCGAGACTGCACCATTTGATAAGAAGGCGCGCCATCTCAAATTTACCGTGCTTTGCATATTCCTGCACAGTCGCGCGCGTAAGTCCCTCTATAATAATGCGGCGCGAGCCGTCGGTAATTTTTATTGTCTGCTTGATTTTACCCACAGTACCGACACGGTTGGGAGTCATATCTGACCCCTGCTTTGCCTGCGGAACAAAGAACAGAAGTCCGTTATATCTGCACGCTGCATCAATTGCCGCAAGCGTCTGTTTATCGGTTACTTCAAGACTGATTGCGTTTCCGGGAAATACGATGATCCCGCGCAGTCTTACCACGGGCAGGTCGTTAGATTCGATTTTTTCAATATAATTTGTCATTTGCCTATCTTTACCGCCAATGCGGAATCCTTTTAATATTTATATCCTTATAATTATAACACATAACATTATTAATTTCTACCCCAAAGCAATAATTTTTACGAAACTTTAATATTTTGGAATAAAAAAACGAAAAAACGGCACTGCGCGCTGATAACATGAGCTTGTTATTCCGCATGGCCGTTCTTTCTTAATCTAAACTTTTCCATACCATCATTGCCTCGTTTTATGTTGCAACGCAACAAATGGCGTATTCTATTATACACTCCCGAAGCAAATTTGTAAATTCGCATATCGCCGATTTTTCGACAAATTTTTT